>JBFXAV010000001.1:0-22665 GCA_050183935.1 Candidatus Korobacteraceae bacterium
CAGGCTAATGACGATGCGTCCGACCATGTAGCCCATGACGACCTGCAGAAAGGTCAGATCGCCACGATAGGCCACGCCGGGGATGCTGATGATGGTGAGCGTGCTGGTCTCCGACCCGACTATGGAGAGCGAGATGGCCCACCACGGAATGTTGCGGTCCGCGAGGAAGTAATCCCGAATGGAGTTCTGCCGTTTGCGGAAATGAAAACCAAATAGGGTGATGCCAACCAGATAGGCGGCGATGATGGCGAAATCAAGGAAGCTCAGTCCCATAGCGTCCCGCAGGAGGATTGCTCTTCGTCCGCCGAGGCAGCGGCTTCATTATCCCGGATGGAACCCCGCGGAACTCGCGAAAAGCGGCGGGATGACGCTACTCCTGTGGTACAAGTAGCGGTTCCTACATGGCAATTTTTCTTGGCATCGACGGTGGAGGTACGACAACCACCTGCGTCGCGGGAGATGAGCGCCGCGTGCTGGGCGTGGGGCGTGCGGGCGGCAGCAATCTTGTGCGGCTGGGCGAGGCGGTTGCGCGCGAGCACCTGCAACAGGCGTTTCGCGAGGCCCTGGCTGCAGCCGGGGTAGAGCCCGTGCAAGTGCAATCCTTGTGCGCGGGCGTGGCCGGAGCGGCTACTCCCGGAGTTGGCGCGGCTGTTCGCAAGATACTTGCGGATGCGACTGGTCTGTCTGTCGAGCGCGTCCGGGTCGTGGGAGACATGGAAGTTGCTCTGGAGGATAGTTGCTCAGGCCAGCCGGGCATTGTGGTGATCGCTGGTACAGGCTCGGTTGGATATGGCCGTAACGTGCATGGAAGGACAGCGCGCGCGGGCGGATGGGGCTGGGCTATCTCCGACGAGGGGTCAGGGCACTGGATTGGCCGAAGGGCAGTGGCGGAGGTCATGCGAGCGCACGATAATGGAGAGCATCCCGCCCTTGCGGATGCAGTGTTACACGCGTGGCAAGCCAGTGCGCTCCCGGAGATTGTCCGGATGGCCAATGCCTGTCCGGTTCCAGATTACCCGGGGCTGTTTCCTGTGGTGCTGGCGGCTGCTGAGTTGGGGGATGCACTGGCAGTCAGCATCCTGAAAAAAGCTGGAAGCCAGTTAGCAGGGCTTGGAGCCACCGTACTGCGAAGGCTGTGGGACCCAGTGGAGCAGGCCCGCGTCACTCTGGGTGGAAGCGTGTTCCGGCATGCCCCGCAGGTACGGCATGCGTTCTTTGCGGAATTGCGGCGGCAGCACCCGCGGGTTGCGGTGAGCTTCCGCATTGCCGATGCAGCCAACGGCGCACTCAGCATGGCCCGCGAAATGACCCGCAAGATGTCGGCGAGGGAAGCCGCGCAAATTTAATTATGGCAAATGAATCCAGGGACGGAACTGGAACGCAACGGGCACGAGAGGCGCCTTCCGTAGATGTCGCACTGGAAGAGCTTGTCCACAGCCGGGAGGAACGCGAACTAAGAATCGCCGCGTTGAATCCAAGGCTGACCGAGGATCTTGCGCTGGCGTTGCTGAATCGCCGTGAGCTTCCGGCAGGCGTGATTGAAGATCTCGCGCGCAACCAGGCTGTCATGAAGCATCGTAAGGTGCTCATCGCGCTGGTGCGGCATCAGCATACTCCGCGCCACGTGTCCGTCCCGGTGATGCGGCGGCTCTACACGTTTGAGCTGCTTCAGCTCACGCTGTTTCCGGCGTTGGCCGCAGACCTGCGCGTGGCCATGGAACAGACGCTGATCGCGCGGCTGGAGTCCATCACCGCGGGCGAGCGCCTTACGCTGGCGCATCGTGGTCCTGGCGGGCTGATGGGAGCCCTTCTCCACGACAAGGATGATCGCGTGATCCGTGCTGCCTTGGAGAATTCTGCCCTCACGGAAGACAGGCTGGTCCGGGCATTGATGAGCCCGGACGCGCCGGAGGCGCTGATTTTGGCAGTCTGCCGGCATTCAAAGTGGTCGCTGCGCCGCGATATCCGTACTGCGCTGCTGCTCAACCCCAACACACCCCTGGCGCAGTTGCTGGCCCTGGCACAGTCGCTGCCGGTGGTGGTGCTGCGCGATCTTCTTCAACACACCTCCATGGATTCCAGAATCAAGAGCTATCTGGAGATGGAGTTAGAGCGGAGATAGCGCGCTTGCAACGCGGATATTTCCGCTGGTCAGATTCAGTATCGCCCCTCGCTATAATTTCAAAGAATGTATATCGACTCGCACGCGCACCTGGATGGTGGCAAATTTGCGCAAGATCGACGGGAAGTGCTGGATCGTGCCTTTGCCGCCGGCGTGGACACCATTGTCACCATTGGCAACGGGGAAGGCCCGTTGGACGCGGGCTGCGCCATCCGTATTGCGGAGGAGTTAGACCCTGACGGATGCGGGGTAACTCACGCGGCCGGTCCTAGGATTTACGCCACGGTTGGAGTTCACCCCCACGAAGCAAGGCTGGCGGACGAGACTGCGTATGACTATCTGGAGTCCCTGGCACGGCATCCTCGGGTGATTGCCTGGGGCGAGATAGGGCTGGACTACCACTACGACCACTCGCCGCGTGAGGTTCAGCAGCAGGTGTTCGTTCGGCAAATGGAACTTGCCGCGGCGGCCAGGCTTCCGATTGTGATCCACTGCCGGCCGTCAGCGAACAGCGAGAACGCCTGGGACGATCTGTTGCGTCTGCTGGGAGAAACCTGGTCGTCAATGGGGCTGGGAGGAATCCTGCACTGTTTTACCGGTGAGTGGAAACATGCCCGCGCCGCTCTGGATATGGGATTCCTGATCTCGTTCTCTGGAAACGTGACCTACCCAAAGACGGAAAACATTCGCGAGTCCGCGCGCAATGTCCCGCTGGATTCCATTCTCATTGAAACCGATTCGCCGTATCTTGCTCCGGTTCCGCATCGTGGTAAGCGCAATGAACCTTCGTATGTGGTGGAGACGGCTCGTGCGATCGCGGGAATGCGGGGGATTGCGCCCGAGGACATGGGAAACGCCACGAGCGGGAACTTCCGCCGGTTTTTTGGATTGCAACCGGTCGATTAATCGGGGCGTGCAACCGGCAACTGCTGCGCCGTAGCTGACGCGTAAGGCATTGTCGCGTACACTTAGAAGTTCGCCACTGCCAGGAATCGGCGGACTGCGATGGGCACGTTTGTGTGTAACCCGCAGGAATGCGATTCGGTGGCTTGGAACAATCGAGGCTATGGCTGAGAACTCATTCGACGTTGTGAGCACCATCGATCTGCAAGAGGTGCAGAACGCGATCCAGATGGCGCTGAAGGAAGTGCATACGCGTTTCGATCTGAAGGACTCCGGTTCGGAGATTCGCGTGGAAGGCAAGGACGCCATCGTGGTTTCCTCCAAGGACGACTATAAGCTCAAGGCGGTGAACGACGTGCTCCAGGCAAAGCTGGTGAAGCGCGGAGTTCCACTCAAAGGCCTGAGTTATGGGACAGTGGAACCAGCGGCGGGTGCAACCGTGCGTCAGCGCATCACCATGCAGCAGGGCATTCCGGTGGAAAAGGCTCGCGAGATCGTGAAGGCGATCAAAGACAGTAAGAAGAAGGTGCAAGCCTCAATTCAGGGCGACACGGTGCGCGTGAGCGGCAAGGACCGCGATGCGCTTCAGGAGATTATCGCTCTGCTGCGCCAGCGGGATTTCGGCATCGACATGCAGTTCACGAACTATCGCTCGAATTAACTAGTTGGAGGCCCTGTCAGGGCTTGCGGTAACGAGCAGGCGCGGGCAGGGAAGCGAATAACCGCCAGCAGGCGGCGCAAGAATCAACGTACACGAACGGCTCACATTGACCATACCGGCTGCCATCGGCGTAAGAGAGATTTTCGAACTGCTGCGCGACGATCTTGTCGCCATTGAACTCGAGTTTGGGCGCGACACCGTCTCCAGTGTGGGCGTGATCACCGAGATTGGTGAGTACCTGCGCGGCAGCGGCGGCAAGCGGCTGCGTCCGGCTCTGCTCCTGCTTGCGGCCAAAATGATGGGCCACAACGGCAGCAGTGGCATTCGGCTGGGAGCCGTGGTCGAGATCATCCATACTGCCACTCTGGTCCATGACGACATCATTGATGAAGCCCAGACCCGCCGTGGCAGGGCCGCAGCCAACGTCCGCTGGGGTAATTCCAAGTGCGTGCTGGCCGGTGATTGGCTCTACATGCAAGCTTTCAAGCTGGCGGTGCAGGAACGCAACTTCCGCATCCTGGACGTGCTGATTGAGCTGACGCAAATGATGGTCGAGGGCGAGCTGATCCAGATGGAAAAGCTTGGTCGACGCATCAATGAGCGCGAGCATCTGGACCTGATCGAGCGCAAGACGGCGTGCCTGTTCTCGGTGTGTACGAGGCTGGGAGCCATCCTGGGCGAGGCCAGCCCGGAGCAGGAGGAAAAGCTCTCCGCTTATGGCCGCAACTTGGGTATGGCGTTCCAACTGGTGGATGACTTGCTGGATCTGACCGCCTCCGAAGAGACCCTGGGCAAGCCCGTGGGCAGCGATCTGCGGGAAGGGAAGGTCACCATGGCGGTGATTCACGCCTTGGAGCGCTGCACTCCAGAGGAGGCGGCAGCGGTCGATGCCGTGCTGCGCGAGCGGGCGTTTGAAAGCGTAACGCACGAGCAGATTCTGGGCATTCTGCAGCGCTACGGCTCGGTAGATGCAGCAATGGAGCGGGCATCGCAGTATGCTGCCAAGGCACGGGAATCGATTTGCAGCTTCCCGGATTCGGAGTTCAAGCGGGCGTTGCTATGGGCTCCGGAGTTTGTGGTAGCGCGCGAAAAATAGGCAGGCTGGGCAGCGCCTGTGGGTTTCCCCGATTGAGCTAAAAAAATTAAAGGGCGGGCATTTTGCCCGCCCTTTGTATTGGGGTGGAATGCTCCTACCGCGTCGCCGTGGCTGCCGCATCGGTTGAGTTGGCAGTCCCGGAGATGCTGCGAGTCACGTAGGGAAATACAGGCGTAACCTCGAATGGCATTTTCTCCTTGGGAGAAACCAGCGGAACAATCGGTGTCTTGACCAGCTCGATGCGGTTGGACCATGGGTCCAGCTTCACGCGCGCGCCGAGCGGCAGTGCGGCTATCTGCTCGGTGCTGCGGGTCTGGAGCTCCGGACCGGTCGGCGCCAGTTGAGCCAGTCGCAGATCGTTTCCGCTGAGCATGCTGTCGCCCACGTGAGCTTTCAGCAGGTTGGGAAGGGCCTGCTTGCGCACGTTCAGCTGCTTCAGGAACAAACCAACCTGCTGCAGCTTTTCATCGGTTCCATAAGGCGACTTTTTCAGCATTTCGAGCGCCTTAGCATCTGCTTCCGCTTCCTGACGGCCATCATGAGAGAAGCCCATGTGCATGAAGGCTTCTTCATCCGGGAAAATCATGCGGTCGCTGAATGCGTATTTGGTATCCAGCCGGTGCCCAAGGACGACGTGCGCCAGCTCGTGCGCCAGCACGGCCGCCAGGGTTGCTTCGTCCGGCAGGACGTCCACCAAGCCACGGCTGACTACGATGGTGCGGCCAACGGTGAAGGATTCCAGAGGAGCCGTCAGCAGGACGCGAGCGCGTACCTGGGGATCCAGGTTCAGCTCGTTGGTGATCTCCAGGTTGCTGACAACGGTTTGGAGGACTTTATCGACTTCGCCCTGGGGAGCGACAAGGCCAGCAACTTCCAGGCGATCCACGACATTATCTTCGGCCATGCGTTCCCAGGCTCGGGTGCTCTCCACGGGGGTGAGATCCCGTCCAGCCTCGCTGCCATCGGCAACGTTCTCAGACTCCACGGTGATGGAGGTGAACTCCTCGCGACGCCCTGCAGCCTTCAGGTCATAACCCCAGAGCCGGGTCTGAGCCTTGAAGGTCACGCTGCGGAACATGGCGTATTCCAGGTCGGATTCTTCAGTGTAGACGTACGCAGGCAGCCACAAATTGGGCTGGAGATTGAGCCGCCAGCTGTCGAAGTGCAAATAAACTTTGCCGCGCGGAGCTTTGGAATAGCTGCCGTTAAAGCGGACAATGTTGTACTCCTGGTCTTCTACCCAGATGCGTCCAATGAAGCGGCCACGATCTTTTGGCTCCTTGGGAGCGACATCGATCACGAGGGTGCGGACGTCGCCAACGAATTCGCGGCGGACGAACTTAAAGTTATAGTTAGTGGAATCCAAGCCGTCGGCATCAAGAATCATCATTTGCATGAAGCCGAGGGGCAGGAAGTGCAATTTGTACATTCCCGTAAGCTTCTGCGCCAGTCTGCCGCCGAATCCCTTTTTCTTCATGAACGAGCGGTCTGTTGGATAGCCTTCGCTGAAATCGAGGCGGCCAAGGAAGTATTCGTCTCCCGTAGGCACGGAACCCAAATCCGGATCGGGTTTCAGCTTCTGAATGTAGGTCTCCGCCACCGGGGCGTAGCGGCGAAGTACCAGCATATTGGCCTTCTCGCGGGTGGCGATGCGCTCGATTACCGCCGCGAATCCGGGCGGTTCATCCTGGGCCGCAACCCAGGACGGCATCAGAAGCAACACGGCAAAAAAAGATAAGCAAAACCTGCGCATCACGTCACGTTATCCCTTACGAAGCAACTTAAGCAATCTGAAAAACAATATGGAGGGTTGCCTTGGAATCCACGGGGCGGCCCTCCCTGGTTGCGGGCTTGAACCGCACCCGTTCGGCGGCCCGCACGGCAGCTTCGTCTAATCCGTGTCCCAGGCCGCGAACGATACGAACAATCTGGAGATTGCCGGAGGCGGTAAAGATCACCTCGACCAGCACTTCTCCTTCAACCCGAAGCCTTCTGGCTTCCTCGGTGTACTCGGGTGCCGGCTTATGAAGAATCTCGACACCGGTCATGTCGGGAGCCTTAATTGCGGCTCTGCGAACTGGCGGGGGGACGGCTGCCCGCGCCTCGCCAAAGCCACCGGTCTGCGGAGCCTGGGAAACCGGGCCGCCTTTGCCGGGAGTTGAGGTGGCAACCCCATTGCCGAAACCGGAGCTTGCAACCACGGCACGGGCGCCAGAGGTGCCTCCGGTACCGTTGCCCTGGCCGCCGCCTGGCGGAAGGTCAAAGCTGCCCATGCGTGCCATCTGCACCTGTCCGGGACGTGCGTTGGCGGAGGGCTGAACGCCGTTAGGATCGCCAAAGCCTCCGGTCTGAACCTTGTTGACGGCCAGCTTGGAATTGGGAGTCGCCGAGCTTCCTGTGGAAAAGCCCCCGGTTTCGATCTTTTGAGGCGTCGGCGCCGGAGTGGCAGAGGCTACCTCAGTCTTGAACGTGTCGGTTTGCACCACTCGGGGCGCCTGGGGGCGAACCACCTGCGGCGCAACGGGAACAAACTCTTCTGTTTGCAGCTTAACTTCCGGCGGAGCCACCGGTTCAGGCGGACGCACCGTTGGACGTGGCATGTTCAGTCTTGCAACCACCGGGGGAGCCTGGATCGGCGGAGGTGTGACAGGACGAATGCGCTCGGGCTCCGGCTGCCGGACTTCAGGCTCCGGAGCCGTTAGCGGCACATAAGTGAGTACCGCCTGCTTTACGATCTTGGGGCCGGGCAGCATGCTGATGGCAACCAGCGCAGCTACGCCGGCTACCTGTAGAACAAAACTGCAGGCAACGGACTTCCAGGGCTTCGGCGTTTGAGGCAGACCAGTAAACATCGCGACGTAATCATCCCCTGACCTGTGCTTTGCTGGCGAGTAACGAACGGACGTGTTCCCCGGCGTTAATCGAAAACGGCGGAACTTCTCAGGGGGAAAGCAGTTCCGATTCCGGTATGACCTTGTGCGCTACTCAGGCCAGCTTTGAACCTCCAGCTTCGCCCTAAACACCTCAAAAATCAAGCCAGAGTATTACCTGAGGAGGCTAACCCATTGGCACCATTACGCTTGTATACCCCAAAGTTGCAGGATAGTTGCTACACTGCAGTGGTTGTAACGATTTTGGTTCCGGGGGAGACCCGCCACAGGCGAACGTCCGGCAGTGAAACTACTCACCGAGCACCTTCACCAGAACTCGCTTGTCGCGCTTGCCGTCGAACTCTGCGTAAAAGACGCGTTGCCAGGTTCCCAGGTCAAGGCGGCCACGGGTGACAGGGACAATTACCTGGTGATGCACCAGAATTGCCTTTAGGTGCGAGTCGCCATTGTCCTCGCCGGTCTGGTGGTGCTGATAGTCGCTGCGGAAGGGCGCGAGATCCTCCAGCCAGGCGTCGATATCGTGGAGGAGCCCAGACTCGTTGTCATTCACGTAGACTCCGGCGGTGATATGCATGGCCGAGACCAGAACCAGCCCATCCTGCACGCCGCTCTTCTTGACGATGGCTTCGACCTGCGGGGTGATGTGGACGTACTCACGATGCTTCTTGGTGTGAAATGTCAGGTATTCCGTATGGGATCTCATTAGCTTTCCTGCTGTCTCCCCTGAGTGAGCCGTTTGCCAACCATTCTAGAAACCCACCAGCGCCGGTTAGGAGGCCTTCGCAGCCAGTGGCGTAGCTTGGACGTCCGCACGCATCCTAGGAAGGCTGGAGGGGTAATTTTTTTGAAGGAAGGCAACCAGGTACTCGCGTACCAGGCAGCGTAAATCCCAGGCCAGGGAAGCGTCACTGGCGCTCATAAGCGCGCGCAACTCAACGGAACGGTCACTGGCGTTTGTGACCTGAAGGTTCCATACGCGGCCATCCCAGAGCTTAGACTCTTGGAGACAGCGGTGCAGTTCGGCGCGTACATCTTCGACCGGAACACTGTAGTCCACATAGAGAAACACCGTCCCGAGTATCTCCGAAGTCTGCCGGGTCCAGTTCTGGAAGGGTTTCTGGATGAAATGCGATAGCGGCACGATCAAACGGCGCTGGTCCCAGATTCGCACAACCACGTAGGTGGTCCCGATTTCTTCGATTCTGCCCCATTCGTTTTCCACAATCACCACATCATCCAGGCGGATGGGCTGAGTAAGGGCCACCTGAAGTCCTGCCAGCAGATTGGAGATGGTGGACTGTGCTGCCAGGCCCAGCACCAGGCCAGCGATTCCGGCGGACGCGAACAATGTTTGCCCAAACTGCCGTACGCTGGGGAACGTCATCAGCATAACGGCAACGGTAAGAATGGAAATGATCACCGCCACAATGCGGTGCAGAACTTTGATCTGCGTCTGAATCCTGCGGGCGGTTAGATTGTCGGCGTTGTCGATGGCGTACTTGTCGGAAATCGTGTCTTCCAGCGCGCCGATCACAGCGAGCACCAGCCATCCTGCACACGCAATGATGCCGAGCGTCAGCAGATGAGCGACTCCGCCTTCGAGAATGGCGGGCAGCGGGAACACGCGAATGACCAACACCACGGCCACGAGCGGAAGTAACAGGCGGGACGGCCTGCGAGTATGCTCCACCACGTAGCCATCGAGCGTTGTAGTAGTGCGAGCCGCGAAACGTTCAGCAGCGCTGAAGAATAGCTTGTGGGCGATCAGGGCGGCGCTTACCGCGAACACAGCCACTCCTCCCGACCAGAGCAGCAGATACCAGCCTTGCAGTTGGAACATTGTTACCTCCATAGCAAAGGTCAGTGTATCGTTCTACGACGTGTTTCGTGAAGGGCAGCAACGCATCTGCGAAAGGTGCAACTCGCGTATGGGAGAATCACGGAACGATTGTTGGGGTCTATCGCAGCGATTGCTCGACTTCAGCGAGCCAGTCGGGACGTTTGAGGATCTCGCGCGGGCGGGGGCCATCAGCGGCGCCTACTACGCCGTCCTTCTCCATAAGGTCGATCAGATGAGCCGCGCGGCCGTAACCAATGCGCAGGCGGCGCTGGAGAAGAGAGGTGGATGCCTTGCCGAACTCGAGCACCAGGCGCACGGCATCTTGGTAGAGATCATCATGCTCGCCGCTGCCGTCCTCGCCGCCTTCCCCGCCGCCGGTGTTTTCGTCCTTGGGCACTTCGAGGAATGCCTGCTGATACTGCGCCAGCCCCTGGGACTTCCAGAACTCCACCACGGCGGCAATCTCTTTTTCCGTCACGAACGGTGCATGGACGCGCTGCACGCGCGAGGAGCCAGAAGGGAGATAGAGCATATCGCCGCGTCCGAGCAGGGCTTCAGAGCCGTTGGCGTCCAGGATGGTGCGTGAGTCCACCTTGGTCGCCACACGGAACGAGATCCGCGCCGGGAAGTTGGCCTTGATGAGCCCGGTGATCACATCGACAGATGGGCGCTGCGTGGCGAGGATCAGGTGAATGCCGACGGCACGTGCCATCTGCGCCAGGCGGGTGATGGATTCCTCGACGTTGGAACCGTCCAGGAGCATCAGGTCTGCCAGTTCGTCGATGATGATGACGATGTAAGGAATCGGGCCTTCGCGTTCTTCGCCGCTCTCAAAGAGGCTGGGCGTGAGCACGTCATCAAATAAGCGGTTGTACTGGTCGATGTTGCGGACGCCCTTCTGCGCCAGCAGCTTCAAGCGCCGCTCCATTTCGCGTACGGCATTGCGAAGGGCATTCGCCGCCAGTTTGGGCTCCGTGATAATGGGCGTGTAGAGGTGGGGGACGCCTTCGTAAACGCCAAGCTCCAGCCGCTTGGGGTCCACCAGGATCAGGCGAACCTGATCTGGGGTGGATTTATACAGCAACGACATGATCATGGCGTTGATGGCAACGCTTTTGCCGGCGCCGGTGGAGCCCGCGATCAACAGGTGCGGCATGGAGCTAAGGTCCGCAACCGTGATGCGTCCGTTCATATCCTTGCCGAGGGCGAGCATAAGCTTGGAGCGCGACCCCAGGAACTCCTGCGACTCCACTACCTCGCGCAGCCAGATGGTTTCCCGCTCGCGGTTAGGCACTTGGATGCCGACGGTGGACTTGCCTGCCATGCGCTCAATCAGGATGCTTTCTGCGCGCATCGCCAGGCACAGATCCTCACACAATCCGGTAATACGGCTGTACTTGATGCCAGCCTCCGGCTTGAACTCGAACGTGGTCACTACCGGCCCGGGATTGATCTGGGTGACGCCGCCGTGGACGTCGAACTCCGCGCACTTGCTGACCAGCACGGTAGCCAGGCTCTTGAGCTCCTCTTCGTCCACCACTTGGTGCTCATCCGCGCGATGCAGCAGGGCGCTGGATGGCAGTTTGAAGCTGCCGGTGAGCTTGGGCATGGTGGTGTGCGCCTTTATGTCAGCGTCGGCGCGTGAGGCAACAGCGGGCGCAGCTTCGCCGGAGAATTCTTCCTCCATCGCTCGTTCGATTCCACTCCTGCGGGCCCCAGCGGACGGCGGCTCAATGGCGGGCCGAACGAACAGCGGCTCCGGTACTGCCTCCTCTTGTTGCTCGAATTGTTCCGCAGAAAACTCTTCCGGATTTGTCCGCGCTGAGCCGGATTGGCTTTGTGAAAGGGGAGCGGATGCCGCCGGGCGCGAAGCGCGCTTTTTCTGAAGCTCCTTTTGGGATCGCGCTCGCTGGCGCGCTTCCATCCAGTCCTGCACCCGCTGCCAGGCGGCGAAGACAAAGGAGCAGCGTGTCTCGAACCAGAGCCGTACCTGCCCGAAAGAGAAAGTAGTGCTGAGGTAAAGCGCAACCGCAATAGCGCTTACCGTTACAAGATAGGCTCCAGGCAGGTTGAGGTACTGCACGAGCCCATCCCCAAAAATGCGTCCTAGGACACCCTCCACCGGAAGAGCGTTTTGCCAGCGCCATTTCCATGGGAGCAGCGCCAGAAGCGCGGGAAGGAAAATCAGCAGGGAGGCGCAACCGATGGCTTTCGCTTGCCAGGCTTCGGTTTGTCGCGAGCGCATCCATCGCATCCCCAGGAATACCAGGAACGCCGGTAGCAGAAAGCTGGTGATGCCAAGCAGTTGTAGTAGGAGGTCGCTTCCGTAGGCCCCGACCACGCCGATCCAATTGCGGGCGGGGAGAACGCTGGAAGCTGCAGCGGCGGTGTTGAACGAGCGATCCAGCGGTGAGTAGGAAACCACCGCAAGGAACAGGAGGAGCGCGGAGACAAGCAGCAGAAAACCAACCAGTTCATTGAACCGGCGGTTCTTCGTCGGAGTGAAGATACGGGAAAGAGCCTTCATTCGGCGACATCACGCTTCCAAACCATCAACCGTGCGCTAACAAAACAAATCCATCCGAAGTCACCGGATCAGCGGCACGGCCGCAGTATCCGTACTTCCGAGGTCTTGCTTGATTGTATGCACGGTCAACCGCCGGGATTGGCCCGGAGCTGAGAAGCGCGCGCTGAACGCCAGAGCAAATCAATTATGCCAAATCCCGCTGGACGCACAATGGAAATATTTGCGGCTGTGCCGGATCCACTAACGGTGCGGAGAAACGAGAGCGCCGAAAAAATCCAAAGGCTAAACCATTAGTACTAATAAAATCGCGGTCCTTGAATTTCCGGTGAATTGAATATAGCTTTAGCTGATACAGCCCAGCCGCTGTGCTCTGCCATCGCCCGGCCATCCCAATTTTGTGGTGAACATCATGTCTGAAAGTTTGCTAGTCCCTGTCTCTGGGCCCTCAGAAGGGCAGCGTGGTCCAGTGTGCGGCGATCTCGTTCATGGGCGGCACCGGCTGATTCCCATTCAACCCAACGGATCTAGGCCACCACTTTTCTGGATTCCAGGCGGTTTTGGCTCGGTAAACATGTCGAAACTGCGCGAGCTGGCCAATCGGCTTGGGCCTGACCAGCCGATGTACGGGTTGGGAACTCCTCCTGCGCTGAGCACGGCGGATATAGAACCCGCATCTGAGCGAGCGGCAGCCTATGTGGCCCTGATTCGGCAACTCCAACCGAGCGGCCCCTATTTCTTGGTGGGCTTTTGTCTTGGTGGAACGTTGGCCTTTGAGGCCGCACAGCAACTGCGTGCGCAGAATCAGCAGGTGGCGTTCCTGGGACTACTGAACGCATGGGTCCCCATTTACAGAATTTCGGCCTGGCAATGGAGCCGGATTCTGTTGCAGCGGGGCAGATACCAACTGCGTGGAGCGATGGCTTCAGGTACCAGAATCGGCCTGCGCTATGCCATGGGCCGGTTCGGCGCCGTGCGCAAGCTTGCAACCCGGGCACGTGAGCTTGGCCAGACACCCACTGGCAGCGAATGCGATGGGTCAGCCGGCAGGCTCCTGTGGGCTACCATTCGAATCTGGGGCAGATACGTTCCCCAGCCATTTCCCGGCAAAGTCCACCTGTTCCTGAGCAATGAAGCCGATTTGGCGGGAGTAAGCCGCCGGGTGGATCCGCGCCGCGGCTGGGCGCGCGTTTGCTCCGACCACGAGGTAATCGAACTCAAAGGGGAGCACGTCCAGATGCTCGAGCCACCTCTGCTGGACAACTTTGCCGCACTGCTCGCCAAGTCGCTCGATGAAGCTCAACTACAGGCAGCCGCCTAGTCAGGCGCTGCCCAGCGCCCATGCCAGCACGAGCAATCCAAAAGCAATGCGGTAGATGGCGAATGGAACAAAGCCTCGTGTCCGCACCCAGCGCATAAACCACGCCACGACTACGTAGGCCACCACAAACGAAACCAAAAACCCGATCGCCAGCAGCGTCCATCCCTTGCCGTCGATGACGGTCGCGCCTAGAGGATTCTCTCCGGGTTGGAAGGTCTTCAGCAGGTCATAGCTGGTGGCCGCCATCATGGTGGGCATGGAGAGAAAAAAAGAAAACTCCAGCGCCGCGGCGCGCGTCATGCCCGCAAGCTGCCCGGCGGCAATGGTTGCCATCGAGCGCGAGGTTCCCGGAAACACCGCCGCCAGCACCTGGCAGAGTCCTATCCAGATCGCCTGCAAGGCAGACATCTCGCCGAGCTCCGCGGTGCGCTTGCCTCGTCTGCCTAGCGAGATGCTGGGTGAGTCATACATCGCGTCAATCACCCACATCACGATTCCACCAACGACGAGAGATGCCGCCATGACGACGAGGCTCTCCAGGTTCTCTCCAATCACCTTGGTCAGCAGAAAAGAGGGAACAGCGGTGACCACAAACGCCAGCACGGTAAGAGAAAGAGGATGTGTTAACGGATTGTGATTTTCGCCCGCGCCGCGCGGAAAGGTGCTCACGAATTCCACGATTCGCTTGCGAAAGTAAAACGGGAGGCACAAGATGGCCCCCAACTGGATGACTACGGCAAAGGTTTTCCAGTAGCCGTTTGCCATGTCCACGCCCATGCGGTCCTGGGCGATGCGCAGGTGCGCGGTTGAACTGACCGGCAGAAACTCGGTGATTCCTTCAATAATGCCAAGCAGAACTGCGAGCAGGTACTCGTTCAAGAAGTCCCCCGGGTTCGTTGCGCAGACTGCCACGCATGAACGGAGATTTGCGAGAAAAAAGCTCTCGCCTCCTTGTGGACTCCGGGCGAGTTTCTTTTGGGCTGGAGCCTAGTCAATCAGGTTCCCGAAGGTCGGAATCTGTTGCTCGATCTTGTAGACGAGCGCCTGTGCGCGCATTCCCCAATCGGTGGTTGCATCTACTCCAACCGCTCGTTGCGCCAGCGTAAGGGCCCGTTGCCGGGATTCGTCGGACTTAGACTTGGAACCCTCGGTCAGGAAGATTTGAATGAGGGCCGCGCGACGGCGGGCAGCCTGGTAAAGCGCTTCCTGGAGGCGGGGGGACTGCGGATACTCCTTAACATACTCCTCGTAGCGTTCGGATTCGCGTACCGGGCATTTGGACTGAAGTTGCCAGTCGCCGCAGAGCTTGTTGTCAATCATGGCAAAGTCGGCGAGCGCCGCCCACTTGCTTTCGGGGAACTTCTTTTTCACCTCGCGCATCATCCGCTCGTCAATACCTTCAAAGTTGCCGATGGGCTCTGCCTGCCGCGCCGAGGAGCGCGACAGGACTTCCGCGCGGTCGAGCTGCCAGCGGATGTCGGCGGCACGGTAGAGCGCATCGCCGGCGACGCTGGAATTGGGGTAGTACTCCCAGGTGCGGTAGTAGAGCCGTAGCGCATCAAGCTCGGCGCCTTTGCGGCCACCGCGACGCATGGCTTCCATCTCGGCGGCGGCAGCCTCTCCGAACAGAATCCGTTCCCCATTCGGCGTAGACGAGCGCACGATTCCTTTGTCAAGAGTCCAGCCGGTAACGCTTTTGTCGCCCTGTTCGCCACCTTCCCGCAGCGTGGCCAGCACATGCAGCCACTGTCCTGCGCCGCGCTCTAAGATGGCAACTTCGCGGCCAAGCTGAATTTGCGCGAGCTTGGCTGAGGAGGTATCCGGCGCCAGATAAATCTGCGCCTCGCGTACCATAACGCCGCGCTCCACTGAACTGCTCGGTCCAGGGTTCTGCGCAGCGGCAGACAAGCTGGCGGATGAGACGACGACTGCTAGCAAAGCAGCAAACTTAAGGCTGCGGCAGGAAATTCGGAACATAGGAACTCCAGACGACGCTTCGCACAGGATGACATTGCTTAAACATCAGGCTGTAAAGCGCCAGACAAATTCTACTATTCAGTGGGAGCGTTTTCGACGTGGAAACGGGTGGCTTTCCGGGCGCGGCAGTGGACAGGCAGTGGAAGACTCTAGCCAGAGTGGTCCGCCATCAGGGCTTTTGCCAGCAGTGCAGGATCCACGTTGCCGCCGCTGATCACCGCAACGTTCAGCCTGGTGGAAGGCAATTCTTGTGCGCGGAACAGGAACGCGGCAAACGTCACAACGCCGCTGGGTTCGGCCACCAGTCGCGTGTTCAGTGCCATAAGGCGCATGGCATCCAGAATTTCCTGCTCGCTGACCGTGACCACGTCGTCGACGTATTGCCGCATATGCTCGAAGGTGAGGTCCCCCACCCACATGGCGCGCAGTCCATCGGCCATGGTTTGGGAAACCTGCTCAGCCGGAAGTTTTACGATCCGTCCTTCGCGGAAGCTTGCCTGGGCATCGGCAGCAAGGGCGGGTTCAACACCGATAACGCGAATTCCGGGACGGCTCTGTTTGAGCGCCGTGGAAATTCCGCTGATCAATCCGCCTCCGCCGATCGGAACCAGCACGGTCTCGACTTCAGGGAGATCTTCCAAAATTTCAAGACCAATGGTTCCTTGTCCGGCGATGATTTCGGGATCGTCATAGGGCGGGACGACAACGTATCCATGCTCTGCCGCCAAGGCCTCAGCCTTTTCGAACCGCTCCAGGCTCGAAGGCCCTACCAGCACCACCTCGGCCCCCAGGCTGCGTGTGCTTTCAATCTTCCTGGGAGGAGCGGTACGCGGCATGACTACCACGGCGCGTGTCCCTAATGCGCGAGCCGCATAAGCCACGCCCTGCGCGTGATTGCCGCTGGAGTAGGTAATGACTCCGCGCCGACGTTCCGCGTCTGTCAGGGTGGCAATCTTGTTGTACGCGCCGCGCAACTTGAAAGCGCCAATAGGCTGGAGGTTCTCCGGCTTAAAGAACAGTTGGCGGGAAGAGTCCTGGTGCGGGCAGGGAATCAGTGCCGTACGCAGGGCGACTCCGTGCAGCCGCTCGCGTGCAGCGCGAATCTGTTCCAGCGTGACCATGAGCGAGATTAGATTTCCAGGATAACCGGCATGATCAGCGGCCGCCGCGCCGTGTGCTTTACGATATAGCGCTTCAGGTCGGTGCGAATCTTTTCCTTGATCACTCCCCAGTCGCGCTTTTCTTCTTCGGTGGACTGCTCCAGCGTCTGCATGACGATTTCACGGGCCTTCGGTAAAAAGCCATTTTCGGCGGAGGGCGAGAAGCCGCGAGTGGCGATCTCCGGGATGGACTCCACCTGGCCGGTGAGCTTATTGATAGCGATTATGGGCAGCACAATGCCGTCTTCGCTGAGGTGGCGGCGGTCTTTAATAATCAGATCTTCGACTACTTCGCCCATGGAGCCGGAGTCAATACAGACGCGGCCCACAGGCGCACGGCCCACAATGCGGGCGCCCAGTTCGTCGAACTCCAGAATGTTGCCACTTTCAATCATCAGCACCTGGCCAACGGCCCCGTGCATCTCGCGCGCGAGTCCGGCATGGCGGCGAAGCTGGCGATACTCGCCGTGCACGGGAATAAAGTAGCGTGGCTTTACGAGATTAATGATGAGCCGTAATTCTTCCTGGCTGGCGTGCCCGCTGACGTGGATGGGCGGGTTGGACCCATCTTCGTAGATCACGTTCGCTTGGCGGCGATACATGTGATCAATCATGCGGTAAATGCCTTTTTCGTTTCCCGGGATGATGCGCGAGGAGAGCACCACCGTATCCTCCGGCTCGATTCGCGCATGCTTGTGCTGATCCACGGCGGCGCGCGACAGCGCCGACATGGGCTCGCCCTGGGTTCCGCTGATGAGTACGCAGACCTTCTCGGGCGGGAAATCCTTGATCTGGCCGGGATGAATCATCAAACCGTCCGGAACTTCCAGGTAGCCAAGATCCTGGCCGATCTCGGTCGCATTGGTCATGGAGCGGCCCACCGTGGCGACCTTGCGGTTGTATTCGTGGGCGAGTTCGATTGCCAGCTTGATGCGGTGAATGGAAGACGAAAAACATGAGACAAACAGCCGGCGCTGCGCGAACTTGAAGACTTCATCGAACTTGCGGCGCACGGCGCGCTCGCTGGGCGTGTAGCCGGGGCGCTCGACGTTAGTGGAATCCTGCAACAGTGCCAGCACGCCTTGCTTGCCGTATTCGGCAAAGCTGTGTAAGTCAAAAAGCCGGTTGTCCGTAGGCGTAGGGTCCACCTTGAAGTCGCCGGTATGAATAATGACTCCTAGGGGAGTGTGAATGGCCAGCGCAACGCAGTCCACTAGGCTATGGGTGACTTGAATCGGATGAACCGTGAATGGTCCCAGCTTGAAGCGGTCGCCCGCTGCAATCTCGTTGAGTTCCACATCGTCCAGCAGCCCGTGCTCTTCGAGCTTGCCCTCCGCCAGAGCCAGGGTGAACTCGGTCCCGTACACGGGAACGTTCAGCTCGCGGAGAATCCAGGGCAGCGCTCCAATGTGGTCTTCGTGTCCGTGCGTGAGAACAATGCCACGGACGTGCGCGCGGTTCTCCAGCAGGTAAGTAATGTCGGGGACGACGATATCGACACCAAGCAATTCGTCTTCCGGAAACATCAGGCCGGCGTCGATTACAAGAATGTCGTTGCCCCAGCGAACGGCCATGCAATTCATGCCGAATTCGCCGAGTCCACCGAGCGGAATGAGTTGGAGCTTTCCTGCAGGCATGTTCAAAACATCTGATGCTAGCACATACACATCCAACTAAGATCAGCAGCATGGAGGCATTCATGGAAACGAATACTCTGGTCAGCTCGATCGGCGAGAGCGTCACCACCGGCCTAAACGCAAGAACCGTCTTTGCCGAACCTGTTTCTGCCCACGGGAGGACGATCCTCCCCGTAGCCCGCATTGGCTATGGATTCGGCGGAGGCTCTGGCGCACGGCCAGGGCGCGATCCTCTTGCTCAAAACGAGACGGGAGGAGGCGGCGGTGGCGGAGGGATGGCCGTCCCCATTGGCGTAGTGGAAATTACCGCCGAGGGCGTCCGCTACATTCCATTTACCAGTTCTCGCAAGCTGGCGCTGGCTGCTGCCGCAGGTCTGCTGCTCGGAATGTGGATCGGTCGCCGCCGTGGCCGCAGACGTTTTCGCTAGTGTTCGGTCCCGGAAATACATGCACAAAGCAAAGCAGTCATTCTGAGTGACCGAAGGAAGCCAAGAATCTACGCATTTCAGGTGAATACACAGATCCTTCGCCGCAGGCGGCCTCAGGATGACACCTCGCGATAGTTCAGGGATTTCCGAAAGTACGGTTATCTTCACGAAAACAAGGCAAGCTGCGTGACTGTATCCGCAGCTTTTGGCTCAAGTCTGTGCAGGGCCGAGATATCGCGGCGGCCGGCGCGGTCCATGCCATGCTTCTTCTTCAGCACGGACATCAGCGCGGAAATACGCTTGCGGTATGCCGTCGAAACGAATGCCCCATCGGAATAACGTCTGCGGTACTGTTCCACCAACTGCGGGAATTCTTTTTCCAGGAAGGGAAGGAATACGTTCGCGGAACACGGCTTCAGAAACAGCGGATTGGCATGCACATAACGTGCTCCCGCCTCGGCAGCAGCGCGAACAACTCCTTCCAGGTTTTGCGACGTATCGGTAATTCCCGGAAGCACCGGGGCGCAGAGCACTCCGGTGGAAATTCCAGCAGCCATGAGTTGCTTCACGGCGTCGAGCCGAAGGTCGGGTCTCGGAGCGCGCGGCTCCAGAATGCGCGCCAGGGCAGTATCCGTGGTCGTGACCGTCACATTCACGCCAAGTCGGTTTCGCCGCGCAATTGTTTGCAGCAGGTCGGCATCACGCAGCACCAGGTTGGACTTGGTGACAATTCCGATCTCCAGTCCTTCGTGCCGCGCCAGTTCTTCGAGAATGGAGCGCGTCACCAGAAAGCGGCGCTCGGCGGGCTGGTAGGGATCAGTTGCGGTGCCGATCGCGATGTCTTCCCCCGCTTTGACTTTCTTCAGATCACGCCGCAGTTGCGCCCCAATGCCGGCATCATCAATTCCAACCACCTTTACCTCCCGCGCGGAGGCGTTCTGCTTGACGTAAATTTTGCGTTCGAAATCGATGCCGTCGCGCAGCTCCATGAACTCGTGCGTGTAGCGCGCATAACAGTATTTGCAGGCAAACTCGCAGCCGCGATACGGATTGATGGTCCAGGTGAACGGCATGCGCTTCGAGGTGCACCGGTTCAGGATGGACCGGGTCTGTAGGGAGAAATATTCAACCAGGTGCCCTTCGGAGATGGACTCACCCAGCGCGGCAAGACGGGCAATTCCCACAAGATCGCTGGGCGCGGAACGATTCTGGGAATCGTCCGGACCGAGAAGAGGGAGGGGAGCCATTAGTTTAAAAATGTTCGCTTTTTATTCGCCATAAAAGCATAGAGATATTTGTGGCTTGCGTCAAGGCAGTGTTTAGGAAACCGCATATTGATTGGTTGTGTTGAATGAAGCAGTACAGCGACTTGTTCTTCGTTATGCCCCTGCCCTTGGTATCGGCTCTCCCAGCCAATCCTCATTTCGCGAGGTAGCGTCGAAGCGTTCCGTGGTCTTGTAGTGCTCAAATTCGCCGGCTCCTGCATGGCTGCGGGTCTTTGCCAGCAGTGCCGCGACCTGGTCATTGCTCATAGGCTTGAAGGTACGCGCTGCCGTGAAGGCCTGTTCCAGGCGCTCGAAGTTGTCGATTCCTGTGATCACCACATCCGTAGGCAGATTCAGAGCGTACTGCAGGCATTCGATGGCGGTAACAGTCTTGGTCTGGAGAATGGTTCCGCTGCCAAGGGGCTTCATGCCGAGCACTCCAATCTTGTGTTTGCGCAGTACGGGCACGACTTTCTTCTCGAAGCTGTCGTAATGTGCGTCCATCACGTTGAGCGGCATTTGCACAGTGTCAAAGGTGAAGCTATTCTTGAGTCCAGCTTCAATCATGGCCAGGTGAATCTCCGGGTCTTTGTGCCCGGTGAAGCCGATATAGCGAATTTTTCCCGCCTTCTTGGCGTCAAACAGCGCCTGCATGGCCCCATCGGGACGGAAGACCCGCTCCGGTTCCCACATGCGGATCACTTCGTGCAACTGCATGAGGTCAATACGGTCTGTCTGGAGGCGCTTCAGGCACTCATCGATCTGCGTGGCGGCAGTCTTGCGATTGCGGCCGTCGACTTTGGTCATCAGAAAAACCTTCTCGCGGTAGCCATCGCGCAGGGCGTTGCCCATTCGGACTTCAGAGGCGCCGTTGCGATAGTCCCAGCAGTTATCCATGAAGGTAATGCCGCCGTCGATGGCCGAACGGATGAGGCTAATACCTTCCTGCTCGTCGCGTGGAGCGCCTATGTGAAAGCCGCCGAGTCCGATGGCGGAGACTTTCTCGCCGGTGCGGCCCAGAGTGCGGTAGGGCATGTCTCCGCGGCGCTCAATAGGAGCGGATTGGGCGAGAAGCGCAGAAGCTCCGACGGTGGTCAGAACTCCTCCGGCACTGACTTGCATGAACGCGCGGCGGGTAAGTTCGGAGCGACGGTCGTGGTCGGTCATGATTCCTCCGGAGCTGGTTACTACCGAGTATAGACGCGAAAATAAAATAGGCGCGATGCGTCGTACTTCGTAAGACATCCTGTCCGGCATAGATCAAAAAAATGTTTCTCATGACGCAAAGACCTGATCTGCGCAGGCTCACCCTCGTGCAATAATACGCGCACGGTGTTTCGAGGTTGCCCATGTCCAGCGTGCCTTCCTCCCGTGGTGAAACCGTTTTTGTTGTCGGAAATGAACCTGGAGCGCGGACGGCACTGCAACGCCAGATCGAGTCGCTGGGTTTTAAGACCCAGGCATTTCCCTCGTTAAAACTATTTCTGGAACAAGTGGACCCCGCCCTCCCGGGCTGCTTGATCGTGGACGTTGCGGCGCATGCGCAAAACGGATTGAGTGCACAGGCGTCTGGCCAGGGCATGTGCGACCGCCCCGCAATTTATATGGCTGACGTTGCAGACGTCCGCCTGGCGGTGGAAGCCATGCGGGCGGGAGCAGTGGATTTTCTCATCCGGCCAGTCGATGCGGGAGAACTGCTCAAAGCCGTGCATATCGCACTGGAAAAAGACCGCCAGATGCGGTTTGCCAGAATGCAACTGAATGCGGTGGTGGCGGAGTTCCGGTCGTTTCAGCAGCATGTGGCAAGCCTCACGCCGCGCGAGCACGAAGTGCTACGGCATTTGCTCGCAGGAGAGCGCAATAAGGAAATTGCATTTCAGCTGGGCATCACTGAAAAAACAATCAAGGTCCATCGCGCTCGAGTAATGGAAAAAATGGGCGCGCAGTCGCTTGCATGTCTGGTCAGAACCGCAAGTGAGCGCGGGATCGGCCTGGGCCTGCACGCCGCGAATAGCACTGGTTTCTCCCGCGATCTACGGTAGTTCTCCGCAGTTTGTCGTACCTCTCCTTCCTATTTCATTGCAACCGTTCTCTCAGGTTTGCAGTTGGACCAAGGTCCAATTTCGCAGACGTGCAATCCAGCTCATGATTCTCGAGGTCAATCGTTATTCGAATCTTTCCTTCGGTGGTGATGTTCATGGCTGGCGCGGAACGTCGACAAAATTTGCGGACGACACTGGGAGTGCTCCCCTATATTGACATTGAGCCGGAGAATGGCGCGCTCGTATCCAACGTTTCTGAAGGTGGGCTCTGCTTCCAATCGGTTGCTCCTGTTGAGCTGAACAAAACGATTCACTTCCGGTTTACGGATTCTGGCCATCGAACGGGGGCTTGCGGCAAAGTAGTGTGGACCGACAAGACGCGAACCGCAGGAGGCCTGCAGTTCGCGCCCGGGTTGTCGGCAGATGCTCGCCAGCACATTCGGAAGTGGATTGCCGAAGCAAGCAGCGCGCAGCCTTCCGGTGAGTTTCCGCCTGTCTCCGTCACGCTGCCGCAAGAAACCCCGGCCTTGCGGGACAGCTCTAACGTATCCAACGCAAACATACTTGACGTAAAAGACAAGACCATCAATTCCATTGGAGCGGCTTATTTCTCCTCGAATCTAAAACACCTGCGGCATCTGGGCACGTTTTCCAGGGGATTTGCGGCGGGCTTCCTGCTCGCAGTGCTCACGACCGGAGCTTTCTTCTTTCACAGCTATCGCCAGGAACTAGGGGAATCGATCATACGCGTTGGCGAGCGGCTGGCCGCCAAAGCCCAAAAGCAAGCGCAAGTAGCAG
>JBFXAV010000002.1:0-18642 GCA_050183935.1 Candidatus Korobacteraceae bacterium
ACCTTGACCAGATGCTCACGTCCACGGTGGACCGCATCACCCGGACGCTACTGGTCTCACGCATGGCGATCTTCCTTTCCGATGCGGAGAACCCGGAGCGATTCTCCCTGGCCAAGTCCTTTGGCATGTCGGAGACCGACGACCTGGATTTGCAGTTCCTGGCAGACCACCAATCGGAGCTTACAGCGGGACATCTGTTCTTCGATAACACGCAGCAAGTGGTGCGGGAGTCGGCCAGCGCGCAACACACTATTGCCAAGCTTGATCTGAACTACTTTATTGCCTGCCAGGTACAGAACCGCACCATCGCCGTGCTCGGCCTGGGCAAGACGGCGCAGGGAGACTTCCTCTCCAGCGAAGATGTGGAGCTGCTGGAGGCGCTCGCCGGGTACGTAGGCATCGCTATCCAAAACGCTCGACTATACGCCTCACTCGAGCAGAAGGTGACCGAGTATGAGCGGCTGAAAGACTTCAACGAAAATATTGTTGAGTCGATCAGCGTCGGCGTGTTTGCCGTGGACCTTGAAGACCGCATCGAGTTCTGGAATTCGCAGATGGAAGTGACGTACGCCCTGCCGCGCTGGCAGGCTCGCGGGAAGTCTCTTGGGGAGGTCTTCCCGGAGCAGTTCCTGGAGGAGTTCTACCGCTTCCGGCAAAGCCCTGGGATTCATAACCTCTACAAGTTTCCGCTGAATACTCCGTCGGGCGAGTCCAGGGTAACGAACATCGCCATTGCCCCGCTGGTAACGCGCAGCTTCACTGTGATCGGCAGGTTGATCATTGTGGACGACATTACCGAGCGCATTGCGCTGGAATCGCAACTTTCGCAGGCAGAGAAGCTTTCTTCCATCGGGTTGCTGGCCGCAGGCGTGGCGCACGAAGTGAATACGCCGCTGGCAGTGATCTCATCCTATGCCCAGATGCTCGCCAAGCAGGTGCAAAGCGAACCCAAGAAGGCGGACCTGCTCGATAAGATTACGCGGCAGACCTTCCGCGCTTCCGAGATCGTGAATAATCTGCTGAACTTCTCGCGTACCAGCGGGACCGAGTTCGGCGATGTTGACTTGAACAAGGTAATCCGGGACACGCTGGCGCTTCTGGAACACCAGTTAAAGACGGCACGGGTGAAGGTGGATGTGGAGCTTCTGGAAAGCCTGCCTCCGATCCATGGCAACACCGGCAAGCTGCAACAGGTCTTTCTGAATCTTTTTCTGAACGCCAAGGATGCAATGCCGGACGGTGGAGTGCTGCGCATTGCCACAGCGAACGGCAACAGCGTAAAGGTGCTGGTGAGCGACAGTGGCGCCGGCATTGCGCAGGAGCACCTGCGGCGCATCTACGACCCGTTCTTCACCACCAAGACCGTACCCAAAGACGGCAAGCGCGGGACAGGGTTGGGACTTGCGGTCACCTACGGCATCATCCAGGAACACACCGGAAAGATTGATGTGACCAGCCGCGTGGACGCGGGAACCACTTTCACCCTGGAGTTTCCGCTCATGCGCAAGGCCGCCGGCGTTCCGCAGACGGCATAGCCTCTGGAGTTGGAATGGCTGAAGCAGTAATGATTCCTCCCCCTCCCGGGAACCGGGAACAAGTGGCGGGAACAGTTTTAATCATTGACGACGAAGCTTCGATCCGGGAATCGCTCGAGACCCTGCTCGATACCGACGGATACGTTGTCAGTACCGCCGGCACGGGAGAAGAGGGCCTTGCCAGACTCTCGGAGCGTCCGATGGACGCCGTGCTTCTGGACTTTGCTCTGCCTGACCGCAACGGGCTGGATGTACTTGCCGATATTCGCGAGCGTTACCCGGAGCTTCCGGTCATCATGATTACCGCGTATGGCACCCTGGAGAACGCCGTGGCTGCCATGCGTGGTGGCGCCAGCAACTTCATCCAGAAACCCTGGGACAACGAAAAGCTGCTCGCCGACTTGCGCCTGGTGATCAGCCAGAGGCGCACCGAAGAAGAAAACATCCATCTGAAGCGCGCGCTCAAGCAGCGCTACAACTTTGAAAACATCGTGGGCAAGAGCGAGCCCATGCTGCGCATCTTTGACCTGGTCGCCCAGGTAGCGCCCAGCCGCTCCACCGTGCTGCTGCAAGGCGAGAGCGGCGTAGGCAAGGAACTGATCGCCAAGGCAATTCACGCTAACTCCCCGCGCAAAGATCGTTCTTTTGTTCCGGTGAACAGCGGCTCCATGCCCTCCGATCTGCTGGAGTCCACACTTTTCGGGCACGTGAAGGGCGCATTTACCAGCGCTGTCGCCGCCAAGAAGGGGCTATTTGAAGTCGCCGACCGGGGCACGATCTTTCTCGATGAAATTGGCAACATGGGTCTGGAGACGCAGGCGAAGATTCTTCGCGTACTGCAAGACCGCAAATTCATGCATCTGGGCGGCGTGCAGGAAATCCAGGTGGATGTACGCATTATTGCCGCCACCAACGTGAACCTGCAACAGGCGGTGCGCGAAGGTAAGTTCCGCGAGGATCTCTATTACCGGCTGAACGTCATTACTCTGGACCTGCCGTCGCTGCGGCAACGCAAGGAAGATATTCCACTGCTGGCTGATTTCTTTGTTCGGAGATTCGCGGCGGAGAACGAGCGCCCAGTGAACCAGATAAGCCCAGAGGCACTGCGCATCCTGATGGATCACTCCTGGCCGGGGAATGTCCGTGAGCTTGAGAATGCAATTGAACGTGCGGTGGTTCTCTCCACCGGTTCGGTGATCACGCCGGATCTCCTGCCGGAAACCGCTGGCGGGCGCGGGGCTCGCACAACCGCCGTGCGCAGCAATCCCGACGCCTCCCTTTTTGAAATTGTAGAAGACTGCGAGCGGCGCATCATTGTGGACATGCTGGAAAAGTGCAATTGGAACCAGACCGAAGCTGCCGAGGAATTCCGCGTGCCACTCTCGACGCTGAACCAAAAAATCAAGCGCCTGAATATCGAGATCAAGAAAAAGAGCAGAGAGTAAGGGCTTACAGCGCTCGCTCGGTTTGCGTGCAGTCTTACGAAATATACTCTCGAATGTATTCGTTCTCCGTCTGCGCCAACTCCGGCGCCGATCCATCAAAAATCACTTTCCCTTCCCTCAGCACTACAAAGCTTGTGTCGTCGTTGACCTGCCCTGGAGGCAGCGGTCGCATGCGGCTGCTCTTGGGGTCGTAGACATGCGTGGCCATAGTGAATGCATCCTGAAGGCGATGCGTCACCATGAGCGCGCTGGTGTGGTAGAAATCCCGCTGCTTGACGATGAGTTCCACAATCGTGTGGGACGTAACCGGGTCGAGCCCTGCCGTGGGAGAGTCGTAAAGCAACAGTTCGGGACGTGCGATCAGGGCGCGTGCAATCGCCACGCGGCGGCGCATTCCACCCGAAAGCTCGGAAGGGAACATTTCCGTGGTGTGTTCAAGTTCCACGAAGCGCAACACTTCCAGCACGCGAGGCTCAATCTCCTCTTCGGGAACATGTTCCTCGTAGAGTCTGTATCCGACGTTGTGGCGAACATCCATCGAATCAAATAACGCGCTCTCCTGGAATACCATCCCTATGTTGCGGCGGAACTCGAAAAGATCCTCTTCGCGCATCCCGCTGATTTCGGTTGCGAGGGTCCAGATACGCCCGCTGTCGGGCTGGATCAGCCCAGTTGCCAGCTTCAAGATAGTGGTCTTGCCGGATCCAGACACTCCCAGCAGAACCTTGGTTTCTCCGCGGCGGAGTTCGAAGGAAATTCCCTGTAAGACTTCTTCCGCACCGAAGGAGATACGAACATCCTCAAAGACCACAGCGGAACCGCGGCCGGCATCGGGGGATGACGTGGGAGCAGAAGCAGCAAGAGTAACCATCAGCGCATTCCAAAGACAGCCAGCAGCAGGCGCGTGTAGAAGAAGTCCACCACGAGGATGAGCACAGAGGAAGCCACGACCGCCTGCGTGGTCGCCCGGCCTACTCCCTGGGTTCCACCAGTCGCCGTCAAGCCGTAGTAACAGCCGATGGTGGCGATGATGAAGCCAAACAGCAGCGGCTTGGTGAGTCCCATGAATACGTCGGCGTAGATCAGAGACTGATAGGCGCTATTCCAGTACTGGTAGCTATCCAGTCCGAGTATGAGGGCTACAACCATATTGCCGCCGGCCAGCCCAACCAGATTGGAGATGATGGTCAGGAAAAACAGCATGACGACAGTCGCCACAACGCGGGGCGTAACCAGCTTTTTGGTGGGATCGGTACCCAGAGCACGCATGGCGTCGATCTGCTCGGTCACGCGCATGGAGCCTAGCTCGCTGGCCATGCCCGAGGCATTGCGCCCCGCGACCAGGAGGCTGGTCAGCACAGGTCCCAGTTCGCGCACCATGGAGAGAGATACCAGTTGTCCGGTCAACGAAAGCGCCCCGAAGCGTGCCAGCGAGTTGGCGCTCTGCAAGGCCAGTACGGCGCCGGTGAAAAAGCCGGTGAGCACAACAATGGGAATGGACCCGACGCCAATCAGATCAGCCTGCTGGAGGGCATCGGAGGTGTAGCGCGGATGACGGAACAGATTCGTGACAGAACGCCAGGCCAGGAGAGAGTAGTCCTGAACGGCAAGAACATGTCCTTTGGCGAAGTCCATCGCGTCCTGTCTGTCCGTCTTCCCGTGCTGCCCAATGCTGAGCGGATGCCAAAGGCTCAGTTATTCGGGACTGTTCGGAATATAGCAGAGGCGGCGGGCGATCTCCCAACGCTCAGGAGGCCGCCACCACCGTTTCTACAGGACGCAGATAGCCGCACACGGTTGCCGGAGCTTCTTCGGCTTTCGATGAGGCCGCCTTTGCCGGGGCCTTGCCTTTGCGCGGACGGCGCTTGGGCTCAGTTGCTTCCTCGGCATCCGCCGAAGGCCTGCGGTTGTTGGGACAGACAAGTGACGTTCCAGCTTTCAAATTCTTTTCCAGAAGATAAGGGCTGCCGCACTCGGGGCAAGGCTCCGGCACCGGTTTAAAGGCTGACGTGAAGTCGCACTTGGGGTAATTCGAGCAGCCGTAAAAGATGTTGCCCCGGCGCCGCGCCTTCTTCTCCACCAGTTCTCCATCTTTGCATTGCGGGCACTTCACGCCGATGAAGTTCTGCTTGATGTACTTGCAGTCCGGATAGCCGGAGCAGGAAATAAATTCCCCATAACGCCCATGACGCATCACCAAGTTGCGCTGGCACTGCGGGCAGGTTTCCTCAAGCGGAATATCCGGAACCTTTTTCGCTTGATCCAGGCGGCGCGTAGTGCGGCAGTCGGGATATCCCGTGCAGGCCATGAACTGCCCGAAACGCCCGCGCTTGAGGACCATCACGCGGCCGCAGTTCTCGCAGTACTCTTCCTGCGTGGTCTCCTGGACGTCAGCGGAATCGAGGTCCGTGAGATTCAGCGGATTTTCCTTGGTGAAGGTGCAATCCGGATAGGAGCTGCACGCATAGAACGAGCCATGCTTGCCCCACTTGATCACCAGAGGAGAGCCGCAGCGCTCGCATTTCTCCTCCGTCGGCTTCTCCATCCGCTTGATGTTCTCCATGTTCTTTTCGGCATAGGAGAGGTCTTTTTTGAATTTGTGATAGAAGTCGCCGAGAGCATCGGTCCACTTCTCTTTGCCTTCTTCAATCTCGTCGAGCTCTTCTTCCAGGCGCGCGGTGTACTTGTAATCGAAGATGTCTTCGAAGTTCTTTATCAGCAAGTCAGTTACGACGGTACCGATCTCGGTAGGAGTGAACTTCCCTCCGATCTTCTGGACGTACTGACGCTCCTGAATTGTGGTCAGGATGGCGGCGTAAGTTGACGGGCGTCCAATGCCGCGCTCTTCCAGTTCCTTCACCAGTGAAGCTTCGTTGAAGCGCGGAGGCGGCTCGGTAAAATGCTGCTCCGGGGCGATCGACTTCATAGTCAGCTTCTGACCCGCTTCCAGCGGCGGCAGCTTGTGCTTGAGCGCCTCGTCTTCGTCGTCGCGCGCGTCCTTGGATTCTTCGTACACCTTCAGGAAGCCGTCAAACTTCAGCACCGATCCGGTTACGCGGAACCAGTAAGTCTGCCCGCCGGACATGGCATCGATATCCACCGTGGTCTGGTCGAAGAGCGCCGGGTTCATTTGCGAGGCAACAAAACGCTGCCAAATAAGCTTGTAAACCTTGTACTCGTCTTCCTGGAGATACTGCTGCACCGATTCAGGCGTGCGCGCCACCGCAGTCGGGCGGATAGCTTCGTGCGCTTCCTGTGCTTCCTTTTTGGATTTGTACGTATTCGGAGACTCAGGCAGGTAGCCCGCGCCATACTGTCCGGGGATAAAGCCGCGCACTTCCGCCAGTGCGTCGTTCGAAACACGCACCGAATCCGTACGCATGTAGGTAATCAGGCCGACCAAACCTTCCTCACCGAGTTCAATACCTTCATACAGGCGCTGAGCGATCATCATGACGCGTTTCACGCTGAAGCGCAGCTTGCGGGAGCCATCCTGCTGAAGCTTGGAAGTGGTGAACGGTGGCGCAGGCGAGCGACGACGCTCGCGCTTCTCAACGCTCCGTACCGACCAGGCCGCCTTCTCCAGCGCGGCGACAATCTTTTGGGACTCTTCCCCATTCGGCACTTCCATCTTGTCTTCGCCGATGCCGACAAAACGCGCGTCAAAGGCGGGCGGCTTAGCGGAGGAAAGATGGGCGTCGATGGTCCAGTATTCTTTGGGCTGAAAGGCTTTGATCTCCGCTTCACGCTCCACGATCATGCGCAGGGCAACGGTTTGCACCCGACCGGCGGAGAGGCCGCGACGCACCTTGTCCCACAAAAGCGGAGAAATCTGGTAGCCCACCAGACGGTCGAGCACACGGCGGGTCTGTTGCGCATCCACTAGGTTACGGTCGATGGAGCGCGGCTTCTCAAACGCTTCCTGAATGGCGCGCTTGGTGATCTCGTTGAAGGTGACGCGGTGAATGCGTGCGTCGCCGTCTTTGCCTTTCTTTTTCCCGCGAGCCGGGGCCTCGGAAAGCTCTTCCGCAAGGTGTGCGGCAATCGCTTCGCCTTCGCGGTCCGGGTCAGGCGCCAGATAAATAAGGTCAGCGGACTTGGCCAGCTTCTTCAGCCGGGCCAACACTTTTTCCTTGCCGGGGATGACGACGTACTCGGTATCGAAGCCTTCTTCGATTTCCACGCCCAATTTGTTTTTGGGCAGATCTTTCACGTGGCCAAGCGAGGCTTCCACCTCGTAGCCCTTTCCAAGATATTTTTGGATCGTCTTGGCCTTGGCTGGCGACTCGACGATGACTAGGTTTGACAAATGCTACCTCTGCTCTCTAGGTCTGTTGAAAACTAGCACGAATTCCCGCGCCCTGTCAGTTCGCAGGTCTTAGTACGTCAGTTTGCCGACTCATCCATGCGTCACTTCTACCAGGCTATAACCAGCCGTAAAGTATTGATGGAATTGCACGCATTGGCTTCATGACCACCGCCGGGCTGTAACGGATTTCCATTACGACTCCTACGGTCAGACTGATGAATCCAAAGAGAGGCGGGCAACCTCAGAATACCTTTACATAATTTTTCCCAGGCATCTGCCTTATCTTCCCCGCCATTTCCAACTCGAACAACGCGGCAAATATCTCCGAAGATGACATTTGTTCCTCCAGTTGCTCTACCAATGAATCGATGTGCGTGGATTCATCTGCACGGATCAAAGCGAAAACCTTGCTTTCGTGGGGAGAGAGCTTGCCATCCGGGAATAGAGATGCCGAAGCAGGGGCTTCCGATGCAGACTCAGGCCGGCTGAGGGAATCGCGAAGATCCGAGGGCAGCTCTTCCCAAATGTCTTCCCATGTGGCGGTGAGCTTGGCGCCCTGCTTAATCAGCGTGTTCGGCCCCCAGGACTGCTTATTGGTAACGTTTCCGGGAACAGCAAAGACTTCGCGGTTCTGCTCCAGCGCGCAGCGTGCCGTAATGCGGGTTCCGCTGTACTCGCCTGCCTCCACCACCAGCACCCCAGCAGAAAGCCCGCTGATAATACGGTTACGGATGGGAAAATTCTGTGGCGTTGGGGGAGTTCCCATGCGGAACTCGCTGATCAGCGCTCCCTCCAGTTCCAGAATCTGCTCCGCCAGACGGGAATTCTCCTTGGGATACACGGTATCAACACCGGTACCCATCACGGCAATGGTCTTGCCGCGAGCTTGCACGGCACCCCGGTGAGCGGACGAATCCACGCCGCGCGCCAGCCCGCTAATAATGGTCAGCCCGTGCGCAGCCAAATCGCAAGACAAGCGTTCCGCCATCCCCAGACCGTAGGGCGTAGGATGTCGCGTTCCCACCACAGCTATCCCCGGCTGGTTCAGAAGTGCAGCGTTCCCGCGCACGTATAGCACAGTGGGAGGATCATAGATTTGCCGCAATAGGGATGAGTATGCCGGGCTTTCCAGCACCACCAACTGCGCGCCAGCGGAGGTGGCACGTACCAGTTCTTCCTGCGCGCTCTCCAATGACTTGCCCAGCGCAATCGCTTGCGCCGAAGCGGCTCGCAATCCGGCAGCTTCAAGGTCCGTCAGAGTTACTCGAAATACCTGCTCGACTGAGCCGAAATGCTCCACCAGATTGCGAACACGCGCGGCGCTCAGCCCCGGCGTATGTGCCAGCGCCAGCCAGAAAACCTCATTCGAAGGAGAGAAAGAAGGAGTGGACATGAATTCGGCCCGAATCGCGCGACTGTACACGCCGGGCTGTTTCGAGGTCAAGGAACCCCCACTTTTCTCTGTTAAAATAATGGGTTCTCATGCGTCCTCTGCGGGTTTCTGCAATCTCGTTTCTGAATACCGCTCCCTTGATGTGGGACTTCGACCAGGGCATGGTTCCCCGCCCTGAGGCCGGGCCTCGTGCCTGTGACAACCTGGAGATCTCCTACACCGTGCCTTCGCACTGTGCCCGCGATCTGCGCGCAGGCACTTCGGATATCGGGATCATACCCGCGATCACCTATGCGACCATTCCTGGCCTGGCAATTCTTCCTGACGCCGCGATTGCAGCGCGAGGGCCGGTGCGCTCGATTTTGTTGGTAAGCAAGACACCGCTCTCAGAGATTCGAACCGTGGCTGCGGATAGCTCTTCGCGTACCTCAGTGGCACTGGCAGAAGTGCTTTTTCGCAAGTTCCTGGGCGGAGCGCGCACGTTTGCTGAAACCGATCCTGATCTGGCCTCCATGCTGCAAACTCACGATGCGGCGTTGCTGATTGGAGACTCGGCACTGCGAATTCCACTTCAGGGATCCGGATATCACATCTTTGACCTTTCCGAACTTTGGCATCACTACACTGGGCACGCGTTCGCGTTTGCGTTTTGGGCAGTCCGTCTAGCGGCATTGAAGGAGGTTGATGCCAGTGTCGATTGGGCTCGCATGTTTCGCCAATCGCGCGACCATGGGCTGGAACATGCCAGCGTGGAAGAGATTGCCCGGCAATGGAGTCCGCATGTAGGCGTGAGCAAAACCTCTGTCCAGGAGTACATTACCCGGAACATCCACTATTTTCTCGACGAACGCACCCGGCTCGGGCTGGAACTGTTTTATCGCTACGCGGCCGAATGCGGCCTGATTCCCACTGCTCCTGAACTGCGTTTCCTGGAAACTGCCAGTCCTGCGCCAGGACACCTGCCCGCCATTTCGGCATAATTTGCCCATTTTTCAGCTATTCGAGGACACGCTGGGAAAAATCTGCGTCTAATCCTTAAAGATCCCGCTGCCGCATCCGCGGGCATGCTTACCCTCATATGGTACTCACATTTCTGGCCTGGGAATCTTTAGGATGGCTCATGCGCCTCGGCGCGCCCGGGCTTGTTGTATTGGGCATCCTGCAGGCTTTTGTCCCGATTCCCGGCGGCCTGGATGTTCTCTTGGTATTATTTTCCGGCCACAACCGTGACTTGTGGTGGTACTACGCCACGCTCGCGCTCACGGGCGACATGACCGGGGCTTATCTCAACTATCGTGTCGCTCGCAAGGGTGGCAAGGAAGCCATTGAGAAGCGGCTTCCCCGGGAAACCACAAGACGCGCCTTTTCCAAATTCGAGAAATTCGGGGGAAGCACGCTGTTGCTGGGAGCGTGGATGCCACCTCCCATGCCGTGGATTCCCTTCCTGGCAGCAGCGGGAGCAATGAAGTACCCCATCCGCAAGTTCCTGGCGGTGCTGCTGGTGGGACGAGGCTCGCGCTACTTTGCTCTTGCCTGGGTAAGTCAGCAATACGGCGGGTGGATTGTTGGCTCTTTTCGAGAGAAGCTTCTGCATACCGTGCTGGTACTACTGCTGGTGGCGGCGGCGGTTGGCATTACTCTCTATGTTCGTTACTCGCGAAGAAGACAAAAGCATTCTGCTGGCAGGCAGAAAACCGTGGAGCAATCTCCCGCGAGTGTGGAATCCATTCGCGAAGGGGCGGCTCGGGGACGCAAGGCCGGCTAGTTGATGACATGCCTGAGGGTTGTACAATAGCCAGTTCGCTACTGCGGCAGCTTGAATCGTATGCCCCTGTCCAAAGCACAAGCTCTGGAGATGTTTCACTCTGACGACCTAATCGGAATCGGCATGGAAGCTGATGCCGAGCGTCGTAAGCGCCATTCTGACGGCATCGTGAGTTACGTCATCGACCGCAATATTAATTACACAAATTTCTGCACCGAGTACTGCACCTTTTGCGCGTTTTACCGTCCCCTGAAAGGAAAGCTCGCTGCCGAAGGTTACATTCTCGACTTCGAGACAATCTACCAGAAGATTGCGGAGACGGTAGAACTGGGTGGAACCGGCGTACTCATGCAGGGGGGCTTGCATCCCGACTTGAAGATCGAATGGCACGAGGAAATGCTGAGCGGCATCAAGCAGCGGTTTCCCAGAATCCATCTGCACTGCTATTCGGCCTCGGAAATTCTCGCCGTCGCCGAATACAGCAGTCTGAGCCTGCACGACACCATAGCGCGGCTGCGTGACGCGGGATTGGATTCCATTCCCGGAGGTGGCGCTGAGATTCTGGACGACGAAGTACGCCACCGCGTGGCCCGCCTGAAGTGTTTGACCGAGGATTGGCTTGCCGTCCACCGCACCGCCCACCAGCTTGGCATGCGCACTACGGCAACCATGATGTTTGGGATGGGCGAGACGCCCGAGCAGCGCATTAATCATCTCCAGTGCCTCTACGAATTGCAGGAGGAGACTGGCGGGTTTACGGCATTCATCCCCTGGAGCTTCCAGCCCAAGCACACCGCGCTTGGCGGACGCGGCTGGGATGAGGCCACGGCAGTCGAGTATTTAAAGGTCCTGGCAATCTCGCGGCTCTATCTTTCCAACTTTCTGAACGTGCAGTCCAGTTGGGTAACGCAGGGACTGAAGGTCTGCCAGATGGGCCTGCGCTTCGGCGGGAATGACGTAGGCTCGGTCATGCTGGAGGAGAACGTGGTCCGTGCCGCCGGCGTAACGAATTGCACCACTGAGGAAGAGTTGCGCCGGGTGATCCGAGATGCCGGATTCAAGCCCATGCAACGGGATACGTTATACCGGACGTACTTCCTGAACTAGTTTTTTGTCCGAATGTCATCCTCGAGCGAGCGCGAGCGACACGCGGGAGTGAGCGCAAGTCGAGGGATCATGCGTTGTTTCTGTGTTCCTTCGTTCTTGTCTATCGAGCACTAAGCCTCGCAACAAAGCATGGCCGCTCGACTCCGCTTCGCTCCACTCGGGGTGACATTCAGCTCCCTGCTGCTAAAATCATTGCTTCAACATGCTTGCCTACGTGCTGCTGCGGGTGTTCGCCGTCATCCTGCTCGTGGCAGCCAATGCATTCTTTGTGGCGGCCGAGTTCGCTCTGGTGAGCGTGCGCGATACGCGCGTGCACCAGATGGTGGAGGCCCGTCGCATTGGCGCGCGCACCGTGGAAAAGCTCCGGCGGAGCCTTGACGAGGTTCTGAACGGAGTTCAGGTCGGAATCACCGCCACCAGCTTGGCCTTGGGCTGGAGTGGGGAATCCGCCATGGCCGTGCTTTTCCAGCCGCTGTTTGCGCATGTCCCATACGCCGCCGTTTACGCCCACACGCTGGCCGTGGTGGTGGCGTTCACGTTGATCACCTACCTCCACATGATTCTCGGCGAGATCGTGCCGAAATCCCTGGCGCTGCAAAGTCCGGAGCGGGTGGCGTTGGCGGTGGCCACGCCTATGGATGTTTACATGACCCTGGCCGCGCCCTTCCTGAAAGTCATGACTGCGTCTGGCCGGACCGTGCTGCGGCTGATGGGTACCCCCGAAGTACACGTAGGTACGGTGCACTCCGCCGAAGAGTTGCGCATGATGGTGAGCAATGCCCGCCGCTTTGGAGTGGTGCCGCAGTTCGAGGAAGAGGTGATCCTGCACACGCTGGAGATGGAGGATGTGACCGTGCGGCAGATTATGGTGCCGCGCCACAGCGTGTTCTCTTTGCCTTCCGACATGCCTCTGGATCAGGCGCTGGTGCGGGTGGTGGAAGAGCAGCATTCGCGCGTGCCGGTCTATGATGCGCAGCGCGGCCCTGAGCACATCGTGGGCCTGCTCTACAGCAAGGATCTGACACGTTGGATGCGGGCGCACTACACGGCGCCAGCGGTCTCTCCGATGGGACAGCGGTTGGCGCGGCTGCGCATCGCCGACATTATGCGGGACGTGCTTGTGGTGCCAGAAACCAAGCCACTTCCCGATCTGCTGGCCGAATTTAAGCGGCGAAAACGCCACCTTGCCGTTGTGGTCGATGAGTTTGGATCGATCTCCGGAGTGGTCACCGTGGAAGACGTGCTGGAGCAATTGGTGGGTGAGATTGAAGATGAGTTTGATCTGCCTCCCTCACTGGTGCAGGATGGTGGCCCTATGCATCTTGATGGGTCCACTAACATTCGCGACCTCCAGACGCGATACAGTCTGACATTACCCGATGACCAGGGATTTGAGACCCTGGCAGGTTTTGTGCTCTGGAAGCTGCAGCGCCTGCCGCGAACCGGCGATACGTTTGAATTCGAAAACCGCCGCTTTACCGTGACTGATATGGAAGGCAATCGCATCGTCCAGGTCCAGGTGGAGCAATTGCAGACGGAGACCGTGCCGGAAAAGTAGCGGCGAGCATGCTCCGCTTCATAACATCCCGTCTTCTATACATGCTGCCGGTGGTGTGGCTGGTGGTGTCCGTGGTATTTCTGCTCATCCACCTGGTTCCCGGCGATCCGATTCAGCAGATGCTCGGGGAGGGCGCCGCGGCGACGGACATTGAAGCCACCCGGCGTGCTTACGGCCTGGACTTGCCGTTGGGCGAGCAGTACGTGAATTACTGGAAGGGCGTACTGCGCGGAGACCTGGGGCAGTCGCTACGCTTTCAGCAGAGCGTGAGCGAGTTGATCGCAGATCGTTATCCTTCAACCTTGCGGCTGACGCTCGCGGCGCTTGCCGTGGCCGTGCTCCTTTCTGTTCCGGCGGGTGTGCGTTCGGCTCGGCGGCGCAATCGCTGGGATGACCGGGCTATCGGTTTCGTAAGTCTGCTTGGACTTTCGTTTCCAAATTTTGCGTTGGGTCCGGTGCTGATCCTGTTCTTCGCTATCCAACTGGGTGTGCTGCCGGTCTCAGGATCTGAAGGACTGGCGCATCTGGTGCTTCCAGCGGTCACTATGGGGGGCGCGCTTGCAGCCATTCTGACGCGTATGGTGCGCACTTCCATGCTGGAGGAGCTTGGCCAGGACTATATCCGCACCGCACGCGCCAAAGGTCTGTCGGAACGTACCGTGGTGTACAAGCACGCGCTACGCAATGCCATGATCCCTGTGCTTACCGTGCTGGGCTTGCAGTTCGGAGCGCTGCTGGCCGGGGCCATCGTGACCGAGACGATCTTCTCCTGGCCAGGAATCGGGCGGCTTACAATCCAGGCGATCTCCAACCGGGACTACTACCTGGTGCAGGGCTGCATGCTGGCGATTGGGCTCACGTACGTGGCGGTAAACTTTCTTACCGATTTGTTGTACTCTGCGGCGAACCCGAGGATACGGCAGTAGAACTGAACTCCTATTGAATCCGCGTCGTTTCACGTTTCGCACTGCAAAATTCTGATGGCCACCACCGCCACTCCCGAAGCTCTTCCCATCATGCCTCCTCAGCGGAGGCGTCGGGGCCTGCTGCAGCTCGCCGGAATTAATCCGCTTGCAACCGCCGGCGTCCTAATGGTCACGCTCTTTGTGCTGCTTGCCGTATTCGCGCCGGTTCTGGCTCCCTACGATCCCGCGGAGATCAGCCTGCCCGGACGTCTGGTTCCGCCTTCTGCGCAGCACTGGTTCGGTACCGATGAGCTTGGGCGCGACATTCTTTCCCGCATCATCTATGGCGCGCGCATTTCCATGCTGGTGGGCGTGAGCGTAGTCGCCGCTTCGCTTGGCATTGGTCTGGTTATCGGCTCGCTGGCGGGCTACTTCGGCGGGCGCATTGATCGCTTCGTCAACGTGATTGTGATGAACGCGTTTCTTTCGTTTCCCGGCATCCTTCTGGCCATTGCCTTTGTTGCCTTTCTGGGACCAGGAATTCTAAATCTGATCCTGGCGCTTTCCATCGGAGGATGGGTGGGCTACGCGCGGCTGGTGCGCGCGCAGGTCTTGTCCACACGCGAACGCGAATTCGTGGAGGCCGCCCGCGCGCTGGGCGCAAGCGACTGGCGGGTAATCACGCGGCACATCCTGCCCAACATGATTCAACCCGTCATCGTGCAGGCCGCCATCGGCATGGCTGGCGCAGTGCTTGCTGAAGCTACTCTGAGCTTCCTGGGGCTTGGCGTTCCTCCGCCGACTGCAAGCTGGGGATCGATGCTGAACGACGCCCGCTCACACTTATTCGATGCGCCACACTTGGCGCTGTTTCCAGCGGCTGCCGTGGCGTTGGCGGTGCTATCGTTCAACTTCATCGGCGATGCGCTGCGGGATTATCTGGACCCGCGATCACGCATGGAAGCCGGAATCTAGCTCAGGATTCGAATGGGGCCACGTACCAGAGTAACCGTGCCTTATGGGAACCCCGCAACATAGTCCAGAGTTGAGGGTTTTAGGGAACAATTCAGTACAAAGGTTGATAGATGAAAGGAGATTGCTCTATGGCGATCAAGCAGAGTTTGATTGGAATTGGACTGGCGCTAGCGATTCTGGCGCCGTTGGCGCCCGCCCAGGAAGCGGCTTCCACCACGAAAGGTAAAGCCCATCCGCGCAGCATCAACAACCGGCAGGAACGGCAGGAAAAACGCATCGATAAGGGTGTTGAAAGCGGCCAGTTGAATGAGAAGGAAGCCGCGCGGATGGAAGCACAGCAGCAGGCCATTGCCGACCGCGAAGCCAGGATGCGCGAGAGCGGAGGCAAGTTTACCAAGGGCGAGCGGGTAGCTATCCAGAAGCAGCAGAACCGGACGTCCCGGCGCATCTACAAGCAGAAGCACGACGCCCAAAAGGCAAAGTAGCAAGCCGTCGAACCATTCGAGAGCTTTGGAGTGGGGACTACCGAGCGGCGGACGAGAAACGTCCGCCGCCTACGGAGATGGGAGCTACAGCTCGGCGCGCTTGCGAATGAATGCCGGCACGTCGAGATCGGCGTCATCGAAGCTGCCGCGCACTGAGCTTTTCACTTCTTCCAGGGATGCATACTCGCGCTGTGGAGCCGCCATTCTTGACGGAACCGGCTCTTGCACTTTCACCTCTGGCGCTGCCGTGACTACCTCAGGCTCATCCTCTTCTTCGATCATGGCGTGAGTGGCATGGTGCGCCGGTTCCGTCGAGGAAACTTGAGAGTAGCTGACGATGCGTGGCTGGGTGATCGGGGTGACGGAGTGCGAACGGTCCGCGTGCACGCCATGCTCGGAGCGGAAGCCCGTGGCGATCACCGTAATCTTGACCTCGTCCTTCATGTTCTCATTCAGCACGGCGCCGAAGATAATGTTGGCATCCTCGTGAGCTGCACTCTGGATGATGGTGGAGGCTTCATTTACCTCCGCCAGCTTCAGGCTGCTGGCGCCGGTAATGTTAATCAGAATACCGCGCGCTCCATCGATTGCGCCGGCCTCTAGCAGCGGCGAGGCGATGGCCCGCTGCGCAGCCATCATGGCGCGGTTGTCTCCCTTGGCGCTGGCTGTACCCATGACCGCATAGCCCATGCCCGCCATGATGGTCTTCACGTCAGCAAAATCGCGGTTGATAATGCCAGGGATCGTGATGATATCCGAGATGCCCTGCACCGCTTGGCCGAGAATGTCATCGGCCACACGGAAAGACTCGAAGAAACCTGCATTCTGAGCCACTGCCAGCAGTTTTTCATTGGGGATGACGATCATGGTGTCCACTGAGTCGAGCAACTCAGCAAGACCGCGCTCGGCCTGCTGCATGCGACGGCGTCCCTCGAAGCCGAAGGGCTTGGTGACGACGGCGACGGTAAGTGCGCCGAGTTCGCTAGCCAGTGAAGCGATGATTGGGGCAGCTCCGGTGCCAGTGCCGCCGCCTAGGCCGGCGGTAACGAACACCATGTCCGCTCCCTCCAGCGATTCGATGATCTTGTCGGCATCTTCCAGCGCCCCCTTGCGTCCTACTTCCGGGTTCGCGCCTGCGCCAAGGCCGTTGGTGAGCTTTACGCCAAGCTGAATCTTCTGTGGAGCGCGTGACATCTGCAGCGCCTGTAAGTCGGTGTTGGCGGTAATGAACTCGACTCCCTCCATGCGGGCGTCGATCATGCGGTTTACGGCATTGCTGCCGCCGCCGCCTACGCCAATAACCTTGATTTTGGCGTTATTGCGTGGCTCTTCGTTGAACTGGATACGGATGCCGTTCTCAGACATTTTCAAACTCCTTGTGTCTTTTCATCGGCCATTGCCTTGGAGCCTTACGCTCCCCTTCTTGCAAACAGTGATTTCAGCCTGGAGGCCAACGTGGCTTCTTGCAGCCCATGCGCCAGGCGCGCGCGATTTCCGTAGAGGACCAAACCGATCACAGCGGCAAACTCAGGCTCGCAGAGTTCCGCGGGCATCCGCGATATCGGCGCGGGATAGCCCACTCGTGAGGGCTTGCGCAACACCGACTCGGCAATTTCCGCGACATGCAGCAGGCGGGCAGCGCCGCCCGTCATGACCATACCGGCGTTACAGAGCTCAAGCACGCCTCCGTGACGCAGGTTGTCACGCACCAGTTCGAACAACTCGCGGGCACGTGGTTCCAGCACCTCGCCCAGAAGACGCTGCGACATCAGCCGCGATGGCCGGTCTCCCACCGAAGGCACTTCAATCTCGTTCCCCTCGGGGATGCGCATCACCGTGGCGCATCCAAACAGCTTTTTAATCTTGTCGGCATCGGTCAGCGGCGTGCGTAACCCGACCGCCACGTCGTTGGTGAAATGATCGCCGCCGACCGGGACGACTCCGCTGTGAACCACCGCCCCCTCGTGCAGCACCGCAACGTCAGTCGAGCCAGCGCCAATATCGATGATGCACGCGCCCAGATCACGCTCCTCGGGACGCAGCACAGCGTCGGCGCAGGCCAGTGCCTCGAACACCGTATCGTCCACATGGATACCGGCACGATTCAGCACCGTGACCACATTCTGCACGGCGCTCGTCGCCGCGGTGACCATGTGAACCTTCACCTCCAGCTTGGAAGCCATCATTCCTGCCGGCTCGTGAATGCCTGCCTGGTCATCAAGAATGAAATCCTGCGGGAGCAAATGCAAAATCTGGCGGTCTTCCGGAAGGCTTATGGCGCGAGCGCGCTCCACCGCGTGGCGAACATCCTCGCGGGTAATCTCACGAGGCCGGGCGCCCAAAGTGATGCCCCCATGGCTGTTGAGCCCACGCACGTGCGAGCCGGCCACGCCAACGATGGCATTCTCAATGGGAGCACCGCTGGTGTTCTCTGCTTGCTCTACGGCTCTCTGCACGGCAACAATCGCCTTCTCCAGATCAACGATCAGGCCTTTACGCGAGCCGCGCGACTCTGTGAGTCCGTGCCCTCGATAGCGCAGGCCGTGCTCGGTGGCCTCGGCCACCAATACCGCCGTCTTGGCACTGCCTAGATCGATGGCGGCGAGCAAATTGGAGTTCAACTTAGCCATGCATCCGAAAGTCCCTGTTCAGTTCCGCCTGCGCACGGCAGTGCGTGAAGCCGACTTGCCGGCTTTTTCACTGGGGCGCGGCTCGTCCGCGTTCAAAATCACCTGACGCTCATAGCGGAGGTCCACCGAGCGCAAGCTCTGGTACTGCTGCCGCCACTGCTGCACATTGGCGAGGTACACCTTGTAGCGAGCCAGGAAGTCCGACGCTCCCAGATGAATCAGCACGCCTCCAGCCGGATCGGAAGTGGTAATGCGAATGTCTTCCGGGTCGGAAAGATCGACCTCGCTCAGCACCTGGGAGTGATTGCCACCCTCCGAATCCAATGCTTGCAATAAGTTGCCAAAAATCTTCATCCGGGCCTCGCGTACGGAGAGCGGGTCGGAATCGTCGATGCCGAGGATCACCGGAAAGGAATAGGTTTCCTGTTCGCCCTGGGGAATGGCTCCCGGGCGCACTGCCGGCAGATCAATGATTACGCCTTTGGCATCCACCAGGTGGATTTTCGAGCCCAGCTTGGCGAAAGCCACGGGCACA
>JBFXAV010000003.1:0-18222 GCA_050183935.1 Candidatus Korobacteraceae bacterium
CGCTGCCTACTTGAAGCGGGGTGTTACTACCGTCCAGCGATGGGAACGGGACGAGGGAATGCCCATCCATCGCCACGGCCACCACGCTCTTGGTTCCGTTTACGCATTCAAGACTGAATTGAACGTGTGGCGCGGAGCGCGGGTGATCGGTCCCGATGAGCGAGCAGTGGAGCCGAATGAAGAGAACGAAAGGGAAGAGCTGGAAGCCGACGCTCACGTTGAGCAGAACAGCACTGGCTCTTCCATGCATTCGCCGCACATTGAAGGCCGGGTTTTCCGTTGGTTGGCGTCACTTGGAACGGTGCTGCGTCGTTCAGGCAGCGAAGCAACGCAGTCTGGTCCTGAATCAGTGTCCGCGACAAGGCTGGCAGCTACCACCAACTGGATAACACGACTTCTGGTTGCAGGTTTTTTATTCGGGCTGGTTGTCCTGATGGTGGTCGGAATCAAGTTATCGCCTCGCGCGACCGGTTCGCCACGCGTGATGCGCCTATTGATAACTCCGAGCAGCGCTGCTGCTGCTCCCTTAGGGAGCCATTTGGCGATTGCACCGGATGGGACGCGCTTGGCCTACGTGGGGGATCTCGGTTCTAAGCTCTTCGTGCGCGCCTTGGATCAACTCGAGGCACGACCGATTGCCACTGGCGTGCCGCGCTACCCCTTCTTTTCTCCGGATGGCAAATGGGTAGGGTTTTTCGAGGGCAGGAGCGCGCTCAAAAAGGTTTCCGTGGACGGCGGGCCGGTGACTACCATCTGTCGCCTGAGTGGGTTTGCGCCCCGCGGCGGGGCCTGGGGACTCGACGGATCCATCATCTTCTCGATGGAGGCTGCCTCGGGCCTTTGGCGAGTTCCAGCGGCCGGCGGTGAGCCCACGCAGCTTGCGAAGCCGGACTTGGACCACGGGGAAGGTCCGTACCGGCTGCCTGAGTTCCTGCCAGATGGCCGCACAGTCCTATTCACCATTGGCCCTCCTGGTATTCCCAAGATTGCTGCTCTCGACCTGAAAACAGGTGCTCAGAAAATATTGATCTACGGCGGCACAAGGCCACGTTATTTCAATGGTTTCCTTTTATACGCAACACGGGAAGGCTCCATCCAGGCAGTCGGGCTCGACGTGGACAAGGTGGAATTGGCTGGACGTCCGGTGACCGCCCTTCAGGGTGTTCACATGCCGGAGGGGATCTATGCCCAGTACACCGTGGCCCAAGATGGCACCTTAATCTACTTCCCACGTGCAACGGAGAGCACCCAACGTACGTTGGTATGGGTTGACCGCAAAGGCCACGAGCAGCCGATTGGCGTTCCTTTACGTGCATATCGGGTTCTAAGATTGTCGCCAGACGGGACACAAGTTGCGCTGGAGATTGACGATGAAAGTCTAGACATCTGGATATGGACTTTCGCCAAAAGAACGCTGACGCGTCTTACTTTCGATTCTGGCAGAGACTGGTATCCCGTTTGGACCCCAGGTGGTGAACGGATCGTGTTCGCCTCCACTCGAATGGGAGGGCCGAATCTTTTCATGCAGGCCGCCGACGGAACAGGAACTGTTGAGCGCCTCACCCAAAGCGCGGATGGACAGTTTCCCGCCCAGGTATCCGCGGCAAGTCGCGGGATCATTTTTCGCGAAACCAAGAACAAGGAATCGATCATGGTGCTCGACCTTGAGGGTGAACGAAGGACCCGGCCACTCATTGAGATAAAGGGAGCAAACCAAGGAGGGCCGCACTTATCACCGGATCACCGCTGGCTGGCCTACCAGTCGGATGAGTCAGGGAACGATGAGATTTACGTGCGACCGTATCCGAATGTAGAAGACGGCCTCTGGCAAGTTTCAACCGGCGGAGGAACGCGGCCCCGCTGGGCTCCTAACGGCAAGGAACTCTACTACGTCTCTCTCAACGGCGCTTTGATGGCAGTAAATACTCAAAACGGACCGGTTCCGGTTGCTGGCAAGCCGGTGGAATTGTTTCGAGGTCGTTACCATTCCGGCAGCATTAGCGACTATGGCGGGTACTATGACGTGGCTTCAGATGGCCAGCGTTTCTTAATGATTAAGCCGGCAGAACCAGCGGCTGCACCAGCCAGTATTATCGTGGTAACTAACTGGATCGAAGAACTCAAAACATTGGTTGCAAAGCACTGAATTACTCTCCTGTTCCTATGTAAACGCCTCCAAGCCGCTACAATAGTGAGATTCGCGCGCTGGCGAACTTCCTGATGGCGACTCAACCAACCATTGATGCAAATGGACCTGTTCTGGCCGAGACTCCTCCCGCTCCGCCTCGTGCCCTGCTGTTTGCACTGGCGATCTTCTCCAGCGCATTTCTGCTTTTTCAAGTGCAGCCGCTAATCGCCAAGATCATTGTTCCCTGGTTTGGAGGCGTGGCTTCGGTCTGGACAGTGTGCCTCTTGTTTTTTCAGGCGGTGCTACTGCTGGGATACGCTTATGCGCACCTGCTTACTCAAAAGTTTCGTCCAAGCACGCAAGGCTGGATTCATTCGGGCCTGCTGGCGGCGAGCCTGCTTGCACTCCCGATTCTTCCTGGAGATGCATGGAAGCCGTCTGGATCAGAGCATCCTGCTTTTTACATCCTGCTGCTGCTCACGGTGAGCGTGGGCCTGCCATTCTTCCTCCTGTCTTCAACCAGTCCTCTGCTGCAAGCGTGGTATGCGCGGGCTCCGGGAGCACGTTCTCCTTACCGTCTTTACGCTCTTTCCAATCTGGGGTCGATGCTGGCACTCCTCAGCTATCCGCTGATTGTGGAGCCTCTGGTTGCAACGCGTAACCAAGCCTGGGGATGGTCGGTGGCCTACGCAGGCGTGGCAGTGCTATGCGCGGTGGCAGCAGTGACTTCCCGCCGCCGCGAGACCCCGGTGGAGTCGGAAACAGTTGTTACGCGACCCCGCGTTTCGGAGCAGGCGTTGTGGCTGGCGCTGGCTGCGTGCGGATCGGCGTTGCTGCTGAGCATTACCAATCACATTACGCAGAACATTGCCTCAGTACCATTTCTGTGGGTGCTTCCGTTGAGCTTGTACCTGCTGACGTTCATCTTGTGCTTCGACGGAAGCCGCTGGTACCGCCGCGGGCTGTTTCTGCGCCTGCTGCTGGTTGCCCTGGGAGGCATGGTGTATGCCATGGGAGAGGACTACGCCAACGTTGCCTTTGAAGTGCTGATTCCGTTGTTCAGTGCCGGCCTTTTCGTTTGCTGCATGTTCTGCCACGGGGAACTGGCGAGGCTAAAACCTGATCCTGCCCACCTGACTTCGTTCTACCTGATGCTGTCGTTGGGAGGCGCTCTGGGAGCGCTGTTTGTCGCGCTTCTGGCTCCGTACATGTTCCGCGGACTTTACGAGTTGCCAGTGGCGCTCGGCGCCTGCGCGGTGCTATTGCTGGTGGTGCTGGCGCGCGATCCTCGAGGAGCATTTGGAGAGGGCCGCTTGCGTCTTGCATGGCTGGCCGGACTGGCGGTGCTAGTGGTGGTACTGCTGGCCGGACTGGTGGATGCCACCACGGCGACTGCAGTAGATACACGAGTGATGCTGCGGAACTTCTATGGAGTGCTGCGCGTCTACGAGCGCGTGAATCCCAAGGTGCATCCGGCGCCGGGAGATGGCACGGAATTGGTGGATGCGAATCTGCGCTATCGCGAACTGCTGAACGGCACCATCAGCCACGGGCTCCAGTTTCTTGGCCCCAGCCGCCGCCTGGAACCGACAACTTATTACAGTCGCGATTCGGGCGTAGGGTTGGCCATTCAGTATGCAGGGCGACCGGGAATGAAGGTCGGCGTTATCGGCCTGGGCGCCGGCACTATTGCTGCCTACGGACGGCAGGGCGATACCTACACGTTTTATGAGATCAATCCGCTGGTGGTCCGCCTTGCAGAGAGTGAGTTCACGTTTCTGGGAGAGTCTCCGGCCAATGTCGAGGTTGTATTGGGCGACGCGCGTCTTTCCCTGGAACGCGAAGAGCCGCGAGGTTTTGATGTGTTCGCGGTCGACGCATTTTCTGGAGACTCCATTCCCACGCACCTTCTGACTCTTCAGGCATTCGTGGAATACTTCCGGCATCTCAAGCCGGACGGTGTGCTTGCAGTCCATATTTCCAATCGCTATCTGGACCTGTTGCCGGTGGTGCGGGCGGCGGCGCGCTGGCTGGACCGGCCCGCTATGCTGGTAAGCGCCGCCGATGATGACAGCAAGGGAGTCTCGACCTCGCATTGGGTTCTGATCACGAGCCGGCCGGGATTTTTCGACGAGCCCGATCTCCGCTGGTCGGGTGAGGTTCTGGACAAAGCCAGTAAGGAAGTGGTCTGGACGGACAACTACAGCAGCCTGCTTCCCCTTCTGGAATAGCCGAAATCACATTGGGAACTCCCGCCGCGAACTTCTTCTTTTCCTTTTCTGTCTCTCACCTAAGACAAGCTGTCACCAATGAAGGCGCCATGCCCGGACAAAGTGGCGCAGGTCGTATTAAGGCTTGTAAGTCTTTACGACGATAAATCAACCACTTAACAGCTCCTCCAAGCTCTGGCGAAGCGGATGCATTCAGCCCTCGTCAGCAACTTCACTAGGAGGAGCGATGAAGAAGATTGTTCTTCTGATATTCGCGGTGTGCCTGGGAGCGTCTGCGGACGATTCCAAACTCTCAAAAGAATTCACCCAACAACTCAACAAGCAAAAGCGTGGCGACGAGCTAGTGGACGTGATTGTCCGCTACAGGTCGAGGCCGGGTAACGGCCAGCGGGACCGCATCCAGCGAAAGCGCGGACGAATCAAACGCGCGCTTCCGGTGGTGAACAGCATGAGCGCATCGCTACCGGCGCGGGCGCTGCGGGAACTCTCCGATGATCCGGAGGTTGAGTTTGTCTCGCCTGACCGTCCGATATTCGGGTCGCTGACGCATGCCACGTCGGCGGCGGCTGCGGACTATGCCTGGAACTACGGTTTCGAGGGGACAGGCATCGGCGTGGCCGTTATCGACAGCGGAGTCGCCGATTCTCCCGATTTCGCGCGCCCCGGTTCGGCGGGATCGAGAATCGTCTATAGCGAGAACTTCGTCGCGAACTCCAGCACCGTGGAAGACCTCTACGGCCACGGGACGCATGTAGCCAGCATTATCGCGGCGAATGGCGCGGCATCCATGTGCGAAAGCTGCACTCGCACACACAAGGGGATGGCGCCGGGAGCGCATATCGTCAGCCTGCGCGTACTGGACGAGCAGGGCGCGGGCCGGGACAGCTTTGTGATCGCCGCCATCAACCGGGCGATTGAACTGAAAGACCAGCACAACATCCGCGTCATCAATCTCTCGTTAAGCCGCCCGATCTACGACAGCTACCTGCTGGACCCTCTGTGCCAGGCGGTCGAACAGGCCTGGAACGCGGGCATCGTGGTGGTAGTGGCCGCCGGCAATGAAGGGCGCAACCGCGCTGCCGGCACCGAGGGATACGGAACCATTACGGCGCCTGGGAATGATCCGCGGGTGATCACGGTGGGTTCCATGAACCCCCGAGACACACAAAGCGTTTCCGACGATGAGATCGCTTCCTACAGCTCCAAAGGGCCGACGGCGCTTGATGCGGTTGTGAAGCCGGACATTGTGGCGGCAGGCAATCGCATAGTGGCGCTTGCTCCGCTCGGCAGTTACCTGGTTTCCACGAATCCGCAGAACCGGGTAGCGCTCTCGGAATACCGGTCGGACGGCGGGAGCGCCGTGTCCCCGGATTACTACCGACTGAGCGGAACCAGCATGGCAGCGGCTGTGGTCAGCGGCGCTGTTGCTGACCTGTTGCAGGCGCAGCCCGAGCTTTCTCCCGACCAGGTGAAGGCCAGGCTGATGAAGACCGCACGCAAACAGTTCCCGCTGTATAGCTCGGTTCATGACGCGGCTACTGGCGAGACTTTCAACAGCCAGTACGACATGTTCACCGTCGGCGCTGGTTATTTGGACCTGTCGGCGGCGCTGATGAGCACCGATGTGGCCACGCTCCCTGCGGCATCACCGTTTGCATACCGCAACCCGGAAACCGGCGCTGTTCACCTGGTTTCGCCCAGTGGAGCCTTGTGGGGTAGCGGAGCACTTTGGGGAAGCAGTGCGGTGTGGGGCGACCGATTCGACTCCTATGACGAAGTAGGGGGCAGTGGAGCCTTGTGGGGCAGTGGAGCCTTGTGGGGCAGTGGAGCCTTGTGGGGCAGCGGAGCCCTGTGGGGCAGCGGAGCCTTGTGGGGTAGCGGAGCCTTGTGGGGCAGCGGAGCCCTGTGGGGTAGCAGTTTGCTTCCGAAAGGGGACGAGCCAGTGCTAACGCAATGAGCCGACTGAGTGGCCGATTCAAGACATGACACTCAGAAGTATCCCAAACGAAAGCGGGGCGGACACTTTATCCGCCTCGCTTTCGTTTCGTACGATATACAGAGGCTAATCTGCTGCCGAAGCCTTGCCCATCTGCATCTGGGTGTCAGCACTAGGGCCAAAGATGCTGGGCACGGTACTTCCCATGGCACGCAAATAGGCGCTGAGCTGCCCGCGATGGTGAACGGAATGCTTCAGGGCGAGGCAGATGAAGTTCACAGCCGGCATCTGTACCGCGCCGAGCAAGTCCACAACTTTCAAAAGCTGTTCGGCATTGAGCGCACGTACCCGGTCAAGTGCCACGGGAATCCGCTGCTTGTAATGAGCGACTGCCTCGGCGGGCGTCAGGATGCCGCAGGCGTCGGAGTCATCCGGGGGAGGAGGAAAGGCGCCGTCGGCAATGGAATTCAGCATCCACTCGTCTTCCAACGCAATGTGGCGGGCCAGCCCCAGCCCGCTCTTGGACTTGGGGTCAGGCTTGTAGTTCATCTGGTCAAGCGGAACTGATTCCAGCACCCGCAGCGTGGTGTTCATCTCGTGTTCCATGTCGGCAATCAGGAAGTTTGCAATAGTCTTCACCTGCTCAGAATTCATCAATTCGCTCCTTGTGTCAGGACTGTTCATGCGCGCGCTCGAATACTATCGAAAAGTCAGGATACCTGCGCGGGAATTCACCGGGGATTTTAAGCCAAGGCCCATGCTGATCCGGCAGGCGCTATTGTCCGCTTACAACCTGATTGGGGGAAGTAGAAGCGTATTCTTTTGGTGCTGTTGCACCCACCGGTTCGGGCTCTGCGTGGGCAGAAAAGAAACGATAGAGCAGCAAGGCGTCAAGCACGATCACGCCCAGCAGTACCAAATAAGCCTGGGGACCGGGCACAAGTTCCAGTATGCGAAGCAGCTTGGCGATGCCGAATCCGACGACCCAGGCGTCGAAGCTCATGCAAATGCGCCGAAAGGTTTCAGGCTTCATGCGCTGGATGAGCTGCGCTCCGATAGGGACCCCGATGGCAACGCTGGGAACGATCCAGGGAAGCAGAGCGAAGCTGGGAGCGAGAAACAGACCGGCGTACAGGTAAGCCACGGCCGTCATGGACGATTCCGCGAGGCGAACCAGGCCGAGCGCAGCGCGGAACTCACGTTTGGCAAGCCCTTGGTTATTGAGCGCAATGGCCAGTGGAGGTCCGGAGATTGTCGTGACCGAGTAGAGCACGCCCAGCCCACTACCGAACAGAAGCCCAGCGGAACGTTCGGAGCGGATGGGACGTCGATAGCCAGAGGCCTGCAGCAGAATCAGAGGAAGCAGCGTGATAAACGTATAAAGCTTCAGCCAGTCGGGGCTGACCCGGGAGATGAGAACCGTCCCCAGGGCAATTCCCGGAACCAGGCCGATGATCATGGGAACAACCCGCCGCCAGACAGCGGGTACCGACTCCCGGTTGACCCAAAGCACGTAGGCATTCAATGGAACTTCGATCAGCACCAGCGCAGGGTTAAGCACCCGATTGGAGAGGAACAGCAGCGCCAGGGGCACGGTAATGGACGAAAAGCCATATCCCAGCGCGCCGTTGACCGTCGCCGCCAGCAGGGTGATCGCGAAGAGTGCGAGCATCTGGTCCATGGGGATGTTCGAGTTTCAAAGTTTCAAGTTCCGAGCTGCTTCCGACCTAAGGTCGCGAGTTCGTGCGAAGTCTGCCGAGCTTGAAACTGGCTTTATCTCACTCTGCCTTTTTCGAAAATGTATGAATTCCACACTCCAGCTTGGCTCCGCCCCAGCGTCCCGAGCGCGGGTCGGCTCCCTCAACTGGGATGGCCGTGCAGGGTTCGCAGCCAATGCTCTTGTAGCCTGCATCGTAGAGCGGCAAGTACGAGATGCCGTGCTCTATGGTGTACTGCCAAACCTGTTTCCAGTCCCAGGCCGCGAGCGGGCTTACCTTGAGCAGGGATTTTCCGGTGGGCAGTTGGTGCTCTTCTACCAGCTTCAGGTTCTTGCGCGTGGGTGACTGCTCGCGTCGCAGGCCGGTAAACCACAGATCATAGGGCTGGAGCGATTCCATCAATGGTTCCACTTTGCGCAGGTGGCAGCAGCGTCCGGGATCGGTCTGGTTGAGAATTCCAAAGGCGCTTTCCTGTTCTGCGACGGTCTGGCGCGGAATGACATTCACCAGATTCAGCTTCCACTCGGCGGCCATACGGTCGCGGTAGGAGTAGGTATCCGCAAAGTGATAGCCGGTATCGAGGAAGAGCACAGGAACGTCTGGAATACGTTGTCGGAGCAGGTGAAGAACGATCATGTCCTCCGCCTGGAAGCTGCACGTGATGCAGACACCACGGCCGCTCTGGTCGGCCAGCAGGCGGTCTATCAGTTGCGCGGCGGGTGTTCCTTCGATCTGTTCGTAGGCTGCTGCAATGGTCATTGTGTTTCTTCCTGTGGCCCGATGCTTAATCTCCCTGCGATTCGACGTGTGTCACGCGCCAGCTGCGAAGCTGGGCGACCATTTCGCCGGCAGCTTCAAAATCCGAAGAACTCAGCTCCGTGGTGTCAAAAAAGGTCTCCGGCCCGAAGCTCTCGCGAATGGCGTGCTCCTGCTCGGTACCCTTGGTGTGCGTGGAGAAGATGGCAATCATGCCGGCCATGCGGAAGGCGCGGGCCACAGCTTCCAGTTCCGCAAGACGGAAGTCGGCGGTACGAATCAGTTGTACATGCCAGCCCTGCTCGAACAGCGTACGCTCCACGAATTCCGCCAGGCGCGGACGGCCGCTGACCCATACGGCGGCGGCGCTGTGTCCGAAGCGCTGGCGGCGTTCCTCCACATTCACGCGGCCGCGAGAGAGAGCAGCGACTTCCGGACGCAGGGAATCTTCATCTTCGATGGTGCGTTCCACCATACCTGCAGCGACTGTGGCATTGGTGATGGGATCGATGAGGATGAAGCTGCCCATGATGCGGTTCTCGTTGTAGGGATCGACGAACAGCGGCAGGCTGGTCTCGATCTCCACCGCGGCAATGTCGTTCATGTTCAGCTCGGATGCGGGAACCTGTCCGATAGAATTCACGTCCACCCGATGACGGATGCGGCTCACGCGCGCCCGCACCGAGCGTGTGGTGTGCTTGATCCAGTACTGCTTGCGGGAATCGAGCTTGTCCTGGTGCATCCACACCAGCATGGCTTCAAAGCGCCGTGAGATGGAAGCGGGGTCGTGATCGGAGGCCAGCAGGTCGCCCCGGCTGAGATCAATTTCATCTTCGAGAGTGACTGTGACCGAGCTGCCGGAAGCGGCTTCCTGAAGGTTGCCGTCGTAGGTGACGACCTCCTTGACCTTGGTCCGAACGCCAGAAGGCAACGCAACCACCGTGGTTCCGGGGCGCAGGGTTCCGGAGGCAATCTGCCCGGCGAAGCCGCGGAAGCGCGAGTCGGGACGAACAACGTACTGCACGGGAAACCGCAACGGACGCTGCGCGCTGCGGTCATCGACAGGCAGCGTTTCCAGATGTTCGAGCAGCGGGGGACCGCTGAACCACGGCATACGCGTGCTGTGGTGAACGACGTTATCGCCTTCCAGCGCGCTGATGGGAATCACGTACAGACCGGGAACTCCGAGGCGCTGCGACAGGTCGGTGAATTCGCCTTCGATGCGGCGGAAAGTTTCCTCGGAATAATTCTCCAAATCCATCTTATTGATGGCGGCGACCACGTGGGGAATACCCAAAAGGCGCGCGATGAACGCGTGCCGGCGCGACTGTGCCGTCAGGCCTTTGCTGGCGTCGACGAGTACGATGGCGGCGTGCGCCGTGGAAGCACCGGTGGCCATGTTGCGCGTGTACTGCTCGTGTCCGGGTGTGTCGGCGATGATGAAGCGCCGTCGTGGCGTCGAGAAGTAGCGGTAGGCGACGTCGATGGTAATGCCCTGTTCGCGCTCGGCGCGCAGGCCATCGGTGAGCAGCGAGAAGTCAATGGGACCGCTGGAGCGGTTCACGCGGCTCTGGCGCACGGAGGCAAGCTGGTCTTCGTACACGGTCTTGGAATCGTAGAGGAGACGTCCAATCAGGGTTGACTTGCCGTCATCCACGCTGCCGGCGGTAGTAAAGCGCAGCAGCCCGCCGGTGGTGGGAAACAAGCTTGGATCCAGTTCCGCAGCTTCGAAAGTCTCAATTCTTGCCGAGGCCATTAGAAATAGCCCTCCCGTTTCTTCATTTCCATGGAGCCTTCCTCGTCGTGGTCGATTGCCCGGTTCTCGCGTTCCGAGCGGCGGAAGGAGATCATTTCCTCGATAATCTTGGGAACGGTATCCGCATCCGAGCGGATGGCTCCGGTGCAGGGCACGCATCCCAGCGAACGCATGCGCGTCTTGATCATCTGCGTCTTTTCGCCCGGCAGCAGTTGTACCCCGCTTTGCAGCAACAAGATGGACTGCCCGCGCACCACCGCCTCCCGTTCCTTGGCGTAATAGAGCGGCACGATGGGGATGTTTTCTGAGTGGATGTACAGCCAGATATCGAGTTCAGTCCAGTTGGAGAGCGGAAACACGCGGATGCTTTCGCCCTTGTGGTAGCGCCCGTTAAAGAGGTTCCATAACTCCGGCCGCTGGTTCTTGGGATCCCACTGACCAAGGCCATCACGGAAGGAGTACACGCGCTCCTTGGCGCGCGATTTTTCTTCGTCGCGGCGGGCTCCTCCGAAGGCGGCGTCAAAGCCGCCAGCTTCCAGAGCATCGAGCAAGGCCCGGGTTTTCAGCAAGCCGCAGCACTTCTGTGTTCCCAGGACGTAGGGATTTGCGCCTTCGTCCAGCGCCTTGCGGTTGGTGTGCACGATGAGCTCGGCCCCGACTTCGCGTGCATACCAGTCGCGGAACCGGATCATCTCCGGGAACTTGTAGCTGGTGTCGATGTGCAACAGCGGAAAAGGGAACTTGCCAGGGTAGAAGGCTTTTTGAGCCAGGCGAAGCATCACGGAAGAGTCTTTGCCGATGGAGTACAGCATGACCGGCTTGGCGAACTCCGCAGCAGCTTCGCGGAGAATGTAGATGCTCTCGGCCTCGAGTGTCTTCAGGTGGTTCAACCTGCCGCTGAGATCGGTGGCGCCGGTTTCCGTGCCATTGAATTCCGTGACGTTGGTTTCCATAAGTTAAGCCTTAATCAAACGGGCCTTATACAACAAAAGCCATCGGGTCCAGACCGGCGATGGCTTTTACATCTTTCAGGATTGCGAAGTTGCTTTTAGCTGCTCCGCCTCCTGCGCCGCCGCCGGGTCGCAGACGTACAACAACAACAGCAACAGCAACAGGCGAATTGGGAGCGTGGTTGCATGGTTACCGGGTAGCCAGGTGCTCCTCGTTAGAGTTCTGGCGAAGCTTTTGGGATGCGCTTTCTGCTGCTGCGTCTTTCCCTTCTTCTTTCCTTGCCAAGGCCGAGGCGACGACGGGGCCAACAATCAGCAGGTTGGGCTTGGCCGTCTGCGCAGCCTCGGAAAGATGCTGGAGCGAGGTGAACTCCAGATGCTCTCCGGGCAGGGAGGCCTGCGCAACCACAGCACACGGAGTGTTCCCGTCCGTTCCGGCTTCCAGCAACAGTGCCGCGAGTTGCAGGTGATCTCCCGGCATGTAGATCACGATGGTAGCTCCGGTGCGAATGGCTGCGGCCCAATCCGTTACGGCATTGCCCACGCACGCGTGCCCAGAAGCAAAGAGCACTGAGGAGGCAAGACGACGATCGGTAAGCGAAATCTTTGCTGCGGCTGCTGCGCCCAGAGCCGCGGTGATACCCGGGACGACTTCAAAGCGAATGCCTGCGGCGCGGAGGGCATCCATTTCTTCCCCGGCACGGCCAAACAGCATGGGGTCGCCGCCCTTGAGCCGAACGACTCGCTTGCCAGCGCGCGCGCTCGCAATCATGAGGTCGTTGATCTCTGCTTGTGGCGTGTGTTTTCCTCCTGCGCGCTTGCCTACATTGCGGATCTCGGCTCCGGAGGGAACCATCTCCAGAATTTCCGCTCCTACCAAATCGTCGTGCAGAACTACGTCGGCTGCGCTGAGCAGGCGGACAGCTTTCACCGTAAGCAGCTCCGGATCTCCGGGGCCCGCGCCAACCAGGTACACCTTGCCACTGGCGCTTCGGGATTCGACGGAATTACCGGGGGTTGACCGCTTATTTTCGCGCAGGAAGTCGCGGAAGGCGCTATCGCTGGCTTCCTGGTGCAGCAACTGCTTCCGATGTTCGGGATCGAGTTGTGTATCGGCGAACAGGCGCTCGCGGAAAGTGCCGAGGTAGCGCACCCAGGAGGCGTACTCTTCACCGTAGAGTCTCCCAAGCTCCTGGCGGAGCCGCTGCGCAAGGGCCGGACTCTGACCTGTGGTGGAGATGGCAATCTGAAGCGGGCCACGATCAACCACGGAAGGGAAGTAGAAGTGGCAGTGCGCAGGATCATCTACTGCGTTGCAGAGGATGCCGCGAGAGTCGGACTCGGTGAAAACACGGGCATTCAGGCTCAGGTTATCGGTAGCGCCGATGGCCAGGAAAACACCATCGAGATCTGAAGATCGATATTCGCGTGCGTGCCATACCAGTCGCCCGGCGGCGGCCAGACTTGCCAGTTGTGGTATCGCGTCAGGAGCCACCAGAGTCACTTCTGCTCCCGCAGCCAGCAACTGGCGGACCTTGCCTTCGGCGATTGAACCTCCGCCCACCACCAGGCACTTTTGCTCGTCCAGCTTCAGGAACATGGCGAAAAGGTGCTCGGGGCTGGCAGGACCGGATTGTGGCAATACTTCCGACATAAACAACCTGGAGTGCCCACTAAAACAAAACCGCCGCTCGGATTCGTCTTCCGGCGGCGGCTGAAACTTGAGCCTGATCTTATGCTACGTGCTCATCTGCTCAATGCCCCGGAAGACACACGATCGCCGCAACAACAACAGGCGCAGGTCTTGCGGGAGATGATCTGCATAGCCAAGTCAGGTTAGAAGAAATCCACAGCGGGGTCAAGCTCCAAAGCCCAATATATTGAAAGAAATGAAATTAGCCGACGGGGTGATTACTCCTAAGGATCGCAGGAATGGTTTGCGTGAGCAGAAGGCGGGGGGCCGAAACAGAGTCAGATGCCCGGCATTGCGTGATTGCCTCCGAAGAAAGCCAAAGGAACCAGGGCTGTTTATTGATCCAACGTAACTAACTGTGCCATGGGCACTTGGAATACCATTCCGGCGTGACCAGCACCACGACTCCAAAAAAAGCGCGGCGGGGAACGAAGCGCGTCCTGCTATCGGTCACATTGATTGCATCCGTCAAACTGGGCGGCGCCAACAAGCAGTTCAAGGCGGAAACCATCAATGTGAACCGCGAAGGCGCAAAGATCCGCACGGACTTCAAACTGGAGGTGGGGCTGCGCATCCGAGTGGCGGTGATGGATCCGTACCGCTTTGCGTATGCCACCGTTCGTTGGGCAAGTCCCACCGCAAACGAGTACGGCGTGGAGCTGGAGTCCCCGGGAAACTTCTGGGGAATTGTTTTTCCGCCAGATGACTGGCAGGAGCCTGCTCTACCACTGGGCGGCCTGGGTGGCAGGCTTATTGGCGGGGTGCTCGATTCCGGTCACGCTGGAGTCCCAGGCAGCCGGGAACAGACAGCTGCCGTGGTGCCGGTCCCGACAATTCCGGCAGAGGGGAAAAGCGCGATTCTTACCGGAATGTCGGCTGTGGGACTTCCGTTCCAGGAGGCTGGGCGCCTGCTCCCGGACGGAAAAGATATAGTCACAATGCTGGTCGGACCAACGGTTATGCCGGGAGTTTCCCTGCGCGTGGTAATGGATACGCAGGTGTTCAAGGCAAACATCAAAGCAGTATCTCGCCATCGAGAAGCAGGAAAGTGGCGGGTATGGCTACGGTTTCGGTAGCGCGGAGATTTCGTTTGCTCGGCGCGATTCAGCCCTTTACACGCTATCTTCCGGAGATTTCCCACCTCAGAGGCTAAAGCCTTAGCGTTCCCTGCTCGCATGGCGCAAACCTGAAGGTCTACGCCATCCAACGTTTTCAGGCCCAGCGATACCCCAGCTTCGACAACGGAAGCGAGCGGACGCGCGCGCCAGTCGCGGTGAAGATGGCGTTGGTAATTGCCGGAACGGCCGGAGGCAGCGCAGGTTCGCCGAGTCCGGTGGGCGGGTTGTTGCTCTTGATGAAGTGGACTTCAATTTCCTTCGGCGCCTGCGTCATGCGGACCAGCGGGAAGCGGTCGAAGTTGCTCTCCACGGCACGCCCGGCCTGAATGGTGATCTGCTGGCCCATCAACTCGCTCATGCCATCAATGACAGCGCCCTGGGCTTGATTTTCCGATGAGCTGGTGTTGATGACCTGGCTGCCGATGTCGCCGGCGACCCAGAATTTTTCCACCCTCACGCGCTTGTCATTGGTGACGCTCACTTGAGCGACGTGCGCGAAGTATCCAGCATGGCTGTAATGGAAGGCTACGCCTAGCGCGGTACCCTTTGGGAGATTGCGTTTCCCCCATCCGGACTTTTCGGCCACCAGTTGCAGCACGGCACGCATGCGTCCGGCGTTGTATCCGCTGGCTCCTGCGCCGACCATGCGTGGCTCACCCAGAAGATCCAAGCGGAACTGCACGGGATCTTTACCGGCGGCGTGCGCCAGTTCATCGATGAATGACTGGAAGACGAATGCCAGAGCGTTGCTGCGCGGAGCGCGAAGCGCGCCGGTGGGCACGCCCGTGGGCATGAGGGTAAATCCCAGCATGTAATTTGGAATGAAGCGCGCGGGGAACTCCTCGGGAGTGATGTTGGCACTGGGAGCAAAGGTCTCGCCCTCGCCATAGCTCACGAAGTGGTTCTGCCATGCGACGAGCTTGCCGGCGGCATCGACTCCGCCCTTGAGGTAATGAAAGCCTCCGGGACGGTAGAAGTCGTGATGCATGTCATCTTCACGCGTCCACAGCAGCTTGACCGGAGCATTGATGACCTTGGAGATCCACGCGGCCTCGACCATGTAGTCATTGTTCAGGCGGCGCCCAAAGCCTCCGCCGATGCGGGTGAGGTTCAGCGTGATGTCGGAGGGCGAGAGGCCGAGCGTCTTCGCTGTCATCTGGCGGCCGCGCTCAGGCGTTTGGCTCGGAGCCCACAGCGTGAGCTTGCCGTCTTTAAAGTGAGCCGTGCAGCTCTGTGGCTCGAGGGGCGCGTGTGAAATGAACGGATACGAATACGCAGCTTCTACTACTTTCGCAGAACTCGTGAGCGCGCCAGACGCATTGCCTTCGGAGAACAGCGCCTTCGCCGGAGCCTGCTTGCCGAGTTCCTCGGCGCGGCGGGCATAGCCTTCGCTGCTTTGCTGCGCGGTCGGCCCTTCATTCCACTGGACCTGAAGCTTCTTGCGCGCGCTTTGCGCCTGCCACCAGCTATCGGCTACGATGGCTACTCCACCGAGAAGCCCCTGCAAATCGCTGCCACCTTCCACGATGAAGGCATGGCGGACGCCGGGCTGCGCCTTGATTACGTCAAGGTTGGCGTTGGCCACTTTGCCGCCGAACACCGGGCACTTTTCAAACACGGCCCAGAGCATCCCAGGAACGGTGAAGTCGATGCTGTAGAGCGGCTTGCCGGTAACAATCATCGGATTATCGACGCCGCCGTGGCCTTTGCCGATGATGGTGTAGTCCTTTGCATCTTTCAGCGGAACCGAGTTGAGGTCCGGAGCAGGAATGGTTGCAGCCTTGGCAGCCAGTTCGCCATAGGTCAGCGAGCGATTACTGGACTGGTGACGAACCCGTGCGGAGGCAGCGCTGCACTCCGATACGGGAACGCTCCAAGTCTGCGCCGCAGCTTGCAGGAACATCTGTTTCCCGGCGGCGCCGACTTTACGCAGCGGATCCCAGTTGGTGGGAGTGGCGCGGCTGCCGCCCGCGTTTTGCGGGCCGTACTTCGACTCATCTACGTGAACCTGCTCGATGCGGACATCCTTCCAGTCCACTTCAAACTCTTCGGCGATCAGCATGGGCAACATCGTCTTGATGCCCTGCCCGATCTCCGGGTTCTTGGCCATGATGGTGATGGTGTTGTCGCGGCTGACGCGCAGGAACACATTGGGCATGAAGCCGGCGGAGTCTGAATTCTGTGCCAGGGCTTCGGTCAGCGGATCGACATAGGCGCCCAGCAGGACGCCTCCGCCAGCCAGGGCAGTCACTTTCAGAAAGGAGCGGCGAGTAGCAAGCAGTGTGGTCACGGCGCCTCCTTAAACTCTATCGCTCACCCGGCACTACGGCGCGGGCGGATGGCATGGTGGGGTTGGCACTGGTGGTCATGGCAGCGGCGCGGTGAATCGCCTGGCGAATACGCAGGTAGGTGGCGCAGCGGCACAGGTTGCCATTCATGGCGGAGTCAATGTCCGCATCCGTCGGCTTGGGCTTAGACGCCAGCAGGGCTGCCGCGGACATGATTTGTCCCGCCTGGCAGTAGCCGCACTGGGGAACGTCGAGTTCCTGCCAGGCGCGCTGCAGTGCGTGCGTGCCTTCGGGAGAAAGTCCCTCTAAGGTTGTGATTGGCGAGTTGCCCACCGCGGAAACCGGCGTAAGGCAGGAGCGTACCGGCTTGCCATTCAGGTGTACGGTGCAGGCGCCGCACTGGCCGACTCCGCATCCATATTTAGTGCCGCGCAACTCGAGCACGTCTCGCACCACCCATAGCAGGGGCATGTCCGCAGGCACATCGACGGTTTTGGAGCTGCCGTTGACTGTTAGCTTGTAGGGCATGGCGTTCACTCCATAGACCAAAATCCTTGCTAGCGTACACCGCAATTTTTCGGGAAGCTATAGAAAATGGAGTGTCAAACGTTTGAGGGATAGGAAAGACCCACGTCTGCCAAAACCGGGCAGACATGGGGCACTCAGCCGTGCAAATCCCAGCCATTTCGAAATTGCAAAGCCTGGGGTTCCGGTCGATTGGCTCCAGATTAAGTGGGTTCAATACGGATATGGGTTACAGGTGTACCCGGAGGAAGTTGACGGACCTGCGTCAGCAGTTGACCAATCAACTCCCAGTAGATGCGTGGGTCAACAATCTCAAGATTCTCGAGTTGATACTGTCCACCTAAAAAGAGTGGTTTTTTGTACCCGACGCATTCTGTCCACGCAAGAGGCCTCTTGTTCGATTCGAACCATTGATACCAGAGATTGGCATTTAGTGATTCCTCCGGGTGTTCGACCAATTCGGAGTTGTGAAAATGCTTGATTGAATCTGACACCTCGAACGCCTCTCCACTTCCGATTTGAAAGAGCAGCACTTTTCGGCTGGGCTGGATTCTCAATCCGAATATGTTCCCTTGCCAATCCATTCCAAATGCCTCAGCACCCTCTGCCAACTCTAGGAATGCGTCCCTAACCAACCTGGTATAGAAATCTATGCTGGGTGCATCCAGAACTCGGTACAGTCCGTAATTGTAAACTTTTCCACCGTATGTACGAACTAGAGCTCGTAGAGAAGTATCGGTCGACGTCTCGTAATAGCTGCCGCCTGAAGCCGAAGTCGCATGAAAAACTTGCTTAAACGCCTCGAGTTCCATCCGTGCCTTCTCCTTCCCGCATCTTCCAGAGCATCTGCCGAAGCATTCCCAGCAGGACCTCGGCATCGTCGGCATTTAACTTCATGCGGCGCACTATACGGCGAATCTTTTCTTCTGTCGCTGCCCCGGAGCGCGGCTTCAGGTACCCGCTTACGCGCAAGGATTCGAGCAGCACGCTTGTGATTCGCTCCACTTCGGCGGCGCGTGCTGAAGGTGCGGTCTTTCCAGACGTAGCAGGCTGCCGCGCCGCTTTAGCATTGCGCGCGAGTTCATACATGCACACGGCGACGGCTTGTCCGAGATTCATGGAG
>JBFXAV010000004.1:0-17977 GCA_050183935.1 Candidatus Korobacteraceae bacterium
TCAGTCGGTCGCAATCGTTGGCCCGTCGGGCTCGGGCAAGACGTCGTTGCTGATGGTCATGGCCGGCCTGGAGCGCGCGACGTCGGGCCGCGTCGATGTCGTCGGCCAGGATTTCACCCGGCTGAGGCGCTGTGCTTAGCAGCCCTCCCCCAGAACTGCCTCACAACGAGGCCCATTATGCGGAAAGGCAGCCCATGGGTATAGATAACCGGAGTAACCAGCGGGAGTAACCGCTAGGAGTAGGCGTTTCCAGGGAGTTAGGAGCTGGACCGCTTCAATTCATCGCCAAGAATCACGGCTTCCGCGATCTCTCGCATGGACTTGCGGTACTGGCGGCTCTGCCGTTGCAGCTTTAAATAAGCTTCTTCCTCGGTCAGTCCCAGCGAACGCTGCAGAATCCCCTTGGCACGCTCCACCAGCTTGCGGGTTTCCAATTGCCGGGAGAGTTCGGAATTCAGCGCCTCCAGGCGAGCAAGCTCGATCTCTGCCCCCACCAAAAGGCCAATGGTGGAAAGCATAGTGATTTCCCGTTTAGTAAAACTGCGCTCCTTGCGGTGTTGCAGGTTGATGACCCCTACCACCCTTCCGCGACAGAGCAGCGGGACCGAGAGAAATGCCTCAAACTGGTCCTCGGGAAGATCATTGAATACGCGGAAACGAGCGTCCTGATAGGCATTGTTGGGAATTGCCACCGGCTTGCGGTGGGTCGCCACCCACCCGGTAATACCTTGTCCCAGGGGAATTTTCAACCGATCAATGGCGTCCGGGTGAGGATTTTTTGAGGCTTTGAGGGTAAGTTCACTTCCTTCCAGCACGTAGAGAAAACAGGAGTCGCAGCGCACAATCGCGGTCGCGGTTTCCAAAATGCGCTCCAGCACGCGATGCATCTCGTCGGCGGTCGCGATGCGACTTCCGATCTCGTGCAAGAAGTCTATGTGCGGACCTTCGATCAAGGATGTCTCTTCGGGGCCCATGACAAGAAACTAGTCCACGGCCCAATCGCAAACCAATTGAAAGTTTTTATCGGCCCTCAAAGTATTTGCGTGGGTGAGCGCCAGGAATTGTTAAACGGCGTTAACATGAGCCCTGGAGGAAACCCGAGTTTACAACGAAGATGGCAATTTGTGGCCAAGCGTGCTGACGCATTCCGCCACCCTGGATAAGAACGGGGGGCAGCGGCGCAATGCAGACGTGAATTACCGCAGGTCTGCGATTTGATGACGCCTTTGCAAGCCATCCGAAGATGCGATGGACTCGGCAAAGGTCTGGGAAACCGTAAGAAAAACGGTAAGAATCGTAAGAATCGCGAGCAGTCTTGCCACCAGACGCAGGCCGTTTCCGGTTCTGGACGACAACAATCGGCAAAATTGGCTGTGAGAAATCATGCGAGGGCCTCCTTTGGCACACATCGTTCCTGTTCCGGGACTTCGCAATAAGCGAAAAAACAACAGACCCGCAGGGCTTTACCTGCGCAACACGGTTCAATCGATTCTTTGTTTTAATAGGCTCTGCGTTTTAGTAGGCTCTTCCAGGAGCGGGAACATCTTGCGGGAAAGACACGACACTGTGCCGGATAGCACTGAATAAGATTCAACCTGGAGCAAGAAGCATCACTCCAGTGGTAATCGCATCCTGCCATTGCGATCCGCAGAGTGCCAATTCAAAATTTCTATCAGAATTCTAGGCGGAGCTTATGGAGCTTCCATGGACCGCTTCCCATGGGTCGCCGCTTGCCCGTACGCTCGAGCCTGCCATTCCGGGCAAGGCGAACCTTCGGGGCTGAAAGTTTTCGCGACTGAATTGGACTTGCAGCTTTGCACCGATGCGTCGCCTCCGTCCCGCTCGCTGGGGCTCGTGGTAGCATTCCGCCACACTGGCGTTGGCATCCAACTGATCTTGCGGAGGCAGCCAATGATCTTCGCCTTTTCTGCTTTTCGTCTTCCTTCACCACGGCATGGGGGCCAACTGCTGACGGCCATGCTGCTGCTTTGTTCCACCCTCGCCAGCGCAGCAGAGTTCCGCGCAGGCAACCGCTACAGCCTGCCGGCAGGAGAGACTGTCCGCCAAAATCTATACGCTACCGCCGGTGATGCGGTGATTGCAGGCACGGTTGAGGGAGACCTGGTTTGTTCCGGCGGCAACATCTTCCTGCAGGGAGAAGTCTCGCAGGATGCGCTGCTGGCCGCAGGAAACGTCAACCTCACAGGGCAGGTAGCCGGGGATGTGCGCGCCGCCGGAGGGAAACTTCTTTTTTCCGGTCCGATCGCAGGAGATTTTATCGTTGCAGGTGGACAGGTACAGATGTTCTCTGGAGCCACGGTCGGCGGCGATGCGACTGTCGCCGGTGGGGAACTGTTTTTAGGGGGCAAGTTTCAACAGACACTGAATGTTGGCGGTGGATCAGTGGCGCTGGACGGCGAGTTTACTGGCCCGGTTCGGGTGCGAGCCGGATCCGTGACTGTGGGTGAGAATGCAGTTTTCCGAAGCGGACTCACTTATTGGTCTCAAAACGAGGCCCAAATTCATCCGTCTGCCCGTATTGAGGGGCCGCTGCTCTTTCACCAAACCGGAGAGCGCGGATCTCTGGCCCGCATGCTTGCGTCGGTGTGGGTTGCCTTTTTGGTACTGACGTTCCTGGGGCTGACTGCGGTGCTACTGCTTGCGTTTTCCCTCTTCCGGCCGCAGTCAGAGCGGCTGGTTCGTCACACCCTTCGTGAATTTGGATACGACTTTGTCGTAGGACTTCTGGTTTTTCTTCTGGCTCCGGTGATGCTGGCGCTGATTGCCGCCACTGGAATCGGCATTCCCATCAGCTTCCTGGGAGCCATCCTCTACGCAGGATTCGGCGTGCTCGCCATGGCATTTGGCGGAAGCGTCTTCGGAAGCCTGCTCTTTCGCAGGCTGGCCCGCACGCCTGACTTCCGCATCGATTGGAAAATCGCCATCGCCGGCCTAGCAATGCTGTTCTTTTTGGGCCTGATCCCGTTTGCAGGGCCGCTGCTGTTCCTGGCGTTTACCCTCGCCGCCTTTGGAACGCTCTTTCACATGCTGTGGGATCAGAGGGGTACGCGACGCGCACAGCTCCAGCCCTAGCGAGTTGCAAGAAAAACCGGCTGGAGTCCTGGCTGCAAAGGCAGCAGCTCCAGCCGGCAATCCTCTTGCAATGGATAACGGTTACTTTCCGACCCAGCCACCTTCAACGTGCAGCGATTCCCCGGTGACGTACTGTGCTTCATCGGAGGCAAAGAACGCGCAAACAGTGCCAATTTCCCGCGGCTGTCCGGCACGGCCTAGGGAAATCTGCTCCAGCACCTTGGGCAGAATGTCCGGGCTCTTCATCACCCAGTCCGTCATATCGGTTTCGATCAGGCCGGGATGCACGCAGTTCACACGGATGCCCTGGTTCGCCACCTCAGCTGACATATTGCGGGTCAATGCTTCCAGGCCCAGCTTGGTGGGAGCATAGTGCGTACGCCCTGGGAGCACCTTGGCCGCCTGTACCGATCCAATGTGGAGGATGCAGCCCTTCCGCTTGGCGGCAATGGCGCGCTTGCAGAAAACCTGTGAGCACAACCATGGCCCGCGCAGGTTCACATCCACCAGGTCGGTCCACTGCTGATCAGTGAGTTCAAGGAAAGGGACGATGGTTTCAATCCCGGCGTTGTTCACCAGAATGTCAATCGGCCCGAGTTCCTTCCATACGGCCTCGATCATGGGCTCGACTTCGGCACGGCGGCCTGCGTGTGCCTTCACCACCATGGCTCGGCGGCCCTTGCTGCGGACATACTGCGCCACTTCCTCAGCCTTGGACTGGCTCGAGGGAGAAACGTAGTTAACGGCAACGTCCGCGCCCTCGTCGGCAAAAACTTCCGCTATGCCACGGCCAATGCCTCGGCTTCCACCTGTTACTAGCGCTACCTTCCCTTTCAGCTTCATCGGTTCCTTCCATAGTGGGTTTGAACTTGGTGCGGAGCCTCAGCGTGAGGCGCTTCTCCGCGTTGGTGCCGGCACGTCTTACGTGCCTGTTATTCCTTCAGCATCCGTTGCTGAATCGTGCTCGGTTGCAACTGGGAAATACAGGCCAAGACTAATCACCAGCCTGTACGACCGGAACTTTGGAACCAGGATTATTGACGCCCAGTACGTCCGGAGTCAACAGGAAGCTTCCCGAAACCGCGACTCGCCTGCCTAGTTATTTTCGTGCCGACACCACCCGGAAGAACGTGGGAGGCAGCGCATGCAGGGTAATCTCGGAAAATCCCGCGCTGGCAAACATCTTCTGAAATTCCGGGAAGGTGTAGGCATCGCCTTCGGGCGTGCTGCCCAGCATCATCAAACTGAAGCGCGCTGGAAACACCGGATGCACTCGGTCTTCGTCAGGAACAAACTCCAACACCATCACGCGGCCTCCGGGCGCGAGCGCCGCATGCACCTTGCGCAGGAGAGCGCCACACTGGGCCGGGCTGAAGTGGTGCAAGAAGTTAGTAATCAGCACCAGATCGTAGGGACCGCCGAAGTCCACCTCGAAGGCATTGCCCGCAAGCGCGCGCAAGCGGCTTCCCACACCGGCATGGCGGGCATTCTCCTTCGCAACTTCCACCACATTTGGCCAATCGAGCGCGGTAACACGGGCATCCGAATGCCTGCGCAGCAAGGCGATCCCGAACAGACCATGTCCGGCGGCTATATCGAGAATGCGCGCGTTCGCCGGCAGGGGAGTTGCCAGATCAGCCAGCAACTGCGAGGGCAGCCCCTGGAGCGGCGACATAGCACGCGCGAACTCCACCCAGACCGGATGCTCGGCGGCAATGGTGCCTTCCCCTTCAGGCGTCCCTCCCTTACGCACAGCGGCGGCCAGGTTGCGAAACGAGTCCACTAGTTCCGGCGATGCCATGAAGCTGACAGCGCCGCCAACGTATGTTGGCGCGCGCTTATCCAGGAACATCGCCGAATCCGCCGTCAGGTCGTAATGCCCACTGCTCTTGATAAGAAATCCAATTGTTACGAGGTAGTCGCACAGAATCCGCAACCCGCGCTCTGAGGCAGCGCATCGTTCCGCCAATTCCACAGGCGTCCGCTTCCCTTCTCCGATTGCAGTGAACACGTCCAGCTCCAGGGCCGCTTTCAGTGCCTCGGTGCGTTGATATGCATTCAGGGTATCGAAGAACAGTTCCAGGCTGGGCGGCTTGCCTACGATGGGCGGAACAGAGGTCGTCATTACGGACATAAATCCTCCTGTCGATTTTTCCTCGGAAGCGTTCGCGTGCGTTCTAACGTTAGGACTGTCCCGCGCAGGTGTCAACCGAGTGTGATTCAATAGAGCCCATGAAGTGGCGCGGACTCGAAGACAGCCAGCAGCAAAGCGAAATTGGCGTGCCCTTGAGCACCCGTCTAAAGGAACGGCGCGAGCTGATCGAGCGATACGTACCAGCGGAAACTCAGGCCATAATCCGCCAGACGGTCGCAGATCTGCATGCCTCGGGCATCGCCCAACGCGTGCCCGGCGCTGGAGCGCGCATCTCTGCGTTCGAGCTTCCCGATCACGATGGAGCCCCTGTTTCTTCGCAGGCTTTTCTGACCGGAGGCCGGATGGTGCTGCTGTTCATCCGCGGCCGCTGGTGCCCTTTCTGCGTGGCGCAACTGGAAGCCATGAATGAGGCCGCCGCCGCTATTCGCCAGGCGGGCGCCGAAATTGTCGCGATTTCTCCGCAGAAGGTTCACCAGAGTTCACTAATGCGCGACCAGCACCGGCTTGGTTTTTCGCTGCTAAGCGACGCGGGAAATCATGTGGCCCGGCAGTTTGGACTGGTTTACCGCATTCCCGAAGTGCAACAGAAGATTTACAGCCGCACGTTTGTGAACCTGCCCTTTCTCAATGGAGACAGCACCTGGGAACTTCCCATTCCGGCGGCGTTTGTCGTGGACCGCGATGGCAGCGTTCTGTGGTCCAGCGCCAGCGCCGACTATACCGAGCGCCCGGAGCCCGCTGAGATTCTGCAAGCCTTGAGCCGCTAGACGCGGGCGCCCCTCTACCAACTCGTGGTGACGAATCCAGGCTAGCTTTGGCGCGCTAGTTCAAATAGACCCTCCATAGAAGGTAGCTCGCAAGTTCCCGCGCCACAGCAGAAATTTGACTGCTACGGGTGCCTGGCCACGACGCCGGGCGCGCTGAGCCATACGTCGTTATGCCCTGGTGCCGCATCATTCGCTTGATTCGGAAGATGTGGTAAGCATCGCTTACCGCGATGGCCGATCGCATCTGGTTGGCGCGCATGATGGCGGCGACGCGATCGGCGGATTGCGCTGTGTCGGCTGCCTGCGTCTCGGCAATCAGCATGCGGTCTGGAATTCCCCTCCGCTTGAGGTAGTCGCGCCCAACGCCTCCTTCACTGAACACAGGATCGTTGCCTTGCCCTCCGGTTGTAATCACCATGGGAGCGACGCCACGGAGGTACAAATTGTAGGCATGATCAAGGCGGGCGCGATAGACAGGCGAGGGCCTGCCAGCATACTCCGCTGCGCCAAAGACCACGATGGCATCGGCGCTGGCAATGGAGTCGCCGGAGGATTCACGGACGATGCGCGTCACCGTTATCGCACAGAATGCAGCTATGGCCCCGAGCACCAATCCGAGAACCAGCAGAATATGTCGGCGGCTCAGGTTGGAAGATGCTCCGGGACTTGGAGCCGAGCTCATGCGTTCCCGAGGACTGCCTCAATTTCCTGCGTGGGAATCGCTCCCTCTCGGATGATCCGCCAGCGGCCGTTCTCCCCACTGAGATCGACGATGGTCGAGGCGACCTCGCGCGGCGAGGGTCCGCCATCCACGATCACCGAGATGCGGTCGGCAAGCTGCTCGCGGACAGCAACGGCAGTCGTGCATTCGGCAGCGCCGCTAAGATTAGCGGAGGTGGCGGTGACAGGCAAACCGGCTTTGCGGATCACTGCCAAGGGTATGTTGGCCGAAGGCACGCGTAACGCCACGTTTCCGGTGTTGGCCGTGACCTTCAAAGGGAGCCGGGGAGCGGCCCGCACAATGATGGTCAGCGGGCCCGGCCAGAACTTCTGTACTAACAGATCGAAGTCGTCCGGCAACGGCTGACGCGCCAGTTCGCGTCCCTGGTCGGCGCTCTCGATCAGCAGCGACAATGGCTTGTGGCGCTGGCGGGACTTGATTTCATACACGCGGTCTACTGCGCGAAGATTAAACGGATCGGCGGCGAGACCATAAAACGTATCTGTGGGCATGCCCAGAACTTCTCCCTGCTGAATCTTCTGGGCAGCGTAGTCGATCAGCGATATTTCCGGGCTGTTGCAATCTATTTTAATAATTTCAGCGCGCACACTGCTCCTTCGAGCCATAACAGGACTGGAAGCCCTGTCCGACGATCCCCTTGCCCCACAAATCCCACCACGGCAACAGAGCATTGTACGAAAACTGCCGTCGCGGCTGCGACGTAGTTTACCAGCACCGCCAATTCCAATAATTCCCCCCCGCCTCAAGTCGGTCACGCTCTTCGCCGCGAAAGCAGGTTGAACCAGCCGACAAACCTACTGTGCCATACTGGGCACGCAGACAACCATGCCACGGCCCACCCCCAGCCAGCTTCGTCCTGTGACCAGCTCGCAGAATGCGTTGGTCAAGGAATTGCGCCGGGCGTTTCAGCGATCGGAACTTACCGCGGACGGCCATGCCGCGATCGAGGGCGTCCGCACCATTGAAGAGGCCATCCGCAGCGGCCTTCGTATGAAAGCCGTCTTCTTTAGCGAAGCCGCGCAGGCTCGAGCGGAGGCATTGCTGCCGCAGCTTTCCAAGCACGCCGAAACCCTTCTGCTCCCAGACAAGGTCTTCGAAAGCGCTGTGGCCACGGAAACACCGCAAGGGGTTGCTGCCCTGGTTAAAGTCCGGGAATTCAAACTGCCGGACGTCCTGAAAGCCTCCTACGAAGCGCCGGTGTTGGTGACCGTGGGAATCCAGGACCCGGGCAATCTCGGCACATTACTGCGCTCCGCCGAAGCTCTGGGCGCGGCGGGAGTCCTGCTGACCGAGGGCACGGTGAGCCTGTATAACTCCAAGACGGTGCGCGCTTCCGCCGGATCCATGTTTCGGTTGCCAGCGATTCGCGTTGCGTCAGAACAAGCTATTCAGGAGTTGCGGGGGCACGGCCTGAGCCTGGTGGGAACTACCTCCCACGGTGGCATTCCGTTGGACGAAGCATCCCTCACGGGCTCTGTAGCGATCTTCCTGGGAAATGAAGGCGCGGGCCTGCCGAAAACCATGCTCCGCCAGATGGATACGCTAGTGGAGATTCCCCATGCAGGGAAGGTGGAGTCGTTGAATGCGGCTGTGGCGGGTAGCATTGTTCTTTACGAGGCGGCTAGGCAAAGACGAGCAGAGATGAGCGTGGAGACGTAAATCCTTATAAGTCCGGCGTTTCTCTTGAAGATACGCGGGGCCGTGGCCACCTGTGGGGAGCCGCCTCTACTCCTTAACCTATTCGGCTAACCCGCCATAATCCTTGACCACTTCCAGAGCCGCTGGATATACTGTGCTTTCTGTTTCGGTATTCCTATGCGTGCTTATCGATTTAGCTACTTTACCTACGGTCGCTTCTTTTGGCGGGAAGCGGCGCAGGTGAAGCGTGTGCACGCTTAGATTGACCGGAATCTAGAGCACAAGTTTTCGACCTGAAGCCGCGATCCCTGGATCGCGGTTTTTCTTTTAACACCCAGTTTCAACAGGGCAGGAAAATGACAATCCAGCGATGGCAAATGAGGCAGGCAGGAGAGACGCAATGATTATCAACATGGTAGAAGGCGCAACCGAAGAACAGATTCTGCACGTAATTGAGCGAGTGCGTGAAGCAGGATACGAGGCACACGTGACCCGAGGAGTTAGCCGCACCATCGTCGCCTGCGTTGGCGGCAATGGAAACCGGCACATGTTGGAGGCCCTGGCGGCGGCTCCCGGCGTCGAAAACGCCGTCCCCATCGCACAGCCCTTCAAGCTGGTCAGCCGCCAGGTAAAGCAGACGCGCACCGTGGTCAACGTGGGCGGAGTTCCCATCGGAGGCGAGGAAGTTGTCGTCATCGCCGGTCCCTGCTCGGTCGAGTCTCGCGAACAGATTCTGGAAGCCGCTGAAGGCGTGAAGCGCGCCGGAGCGGTCATGCTGCGCGGCGGAGCCTATAAGCCCCGCACCTCTCCTTACGATTTTCAGGGCCTCGGCCTGGAAGCCCTCAAGCTGCTGCGCGACACCCGCGAAGCCACAGGCATGCCCGTGGTCACCGAAGTCATGGGCACTGAAGACGTGGACCTGATTTGCGAGTACGCGGACATGCTCCAGATTGGAGCTCGCAACATGCAGAACTTCAACCTGCTGCGCCGCCTCGCCCGATGCAACCGCCCCATCCTGCTCAAGCGCGGACCCTCCGCCACTATTAAGGAATGGCTGCTGGCCGCCGAGTACCTCGTCGCGGGAGGCAATCCCAACGTGGTGCTTTGCGAGCGCGGCATCCGCACCTTTGAGACCGAGTTGCGCAACACCTTCGACCTCGCCGCCGTGGCGCTGGCGCGGGAACTCTCGCACCTCCCAGTGGTGGCCGATCCCTCGCACGGCACCGGGCGCCGCAGCCTGATCGCTCCGCTTTCGCGGGCAGCCCTGGCCGCCGGAGCCGATGGCCTGATCATTGAAGTTCATCCTTGCCCTGAAAAGGCGCTTTCCGACGGCGCACAGTCACTGGACCTCGCCGGCTTCGAGCAGGTAATGCGCAGCCTGGACGAACCGCGCCGCCCCATGCTCGCTTCCAAAGTGACCGCAGCGGTGGGATAGCGAAGGTGGCAAGGTTCTGAGCCACGCTCACCACCTTAGCTGCCTAACCATCTTTCGGTTAGCATGGAGCCCCTGAATGCCAACGCGTTCAGGGGCTTTTCGCTTTTGTGGCTGTACCCGGCGCTGACTACTGACTGCTGATTTTCATCCAACCACCATGGTCCTCGAGGAATACCGACGCAAACGGCGATTTGAGCAGACGCCCGAGCCTCCACCCAAGGTGGCAAAGGACAAGGGACATCGCTTTGTTGTGCAGAAGCACCGCGCTTCACGCCTGCACTATGACTTCCGCCTGGAGATGAATGGAGTGCTGAAATCCTGGGCCGTGCCCAAGGGGCCCTCGCTCGATCCCAACGAGAAGCGCCTGGCCATGATGGTGGAGGACCATCCGGTCTCCTATCTGCTCTTCGAAGGTGTCATCCCGGAGGGCAACTACGGGGCGGGATCGGTGATGGTATGGGACACCGGGACCTGGGAGCCCCTAGGCGACGCCGATGCCATGCTCGAAAAGGGAGATCTGAAGTTCCGCCTGCACGGAGAAAAACTCCAGGGTGAGTTCGTGCTCGCGCACATGCGCGCCCGCCGACCCGGAAGTAAAGGCAACGAGTGGCTGCTGATCAAGAAGCGCGACAGCGCCGCCCTGGAAGGCTTCAACGTGGACGAGTACGACTACTCGGTGCTCACCGCGCGGACGCTTGATGACATCGCCAAAGACCAGGGTTCGGCAGTGTGGCATAGTAACCGCTATTCTTCGGGCAAGAAAAAGGCACTCACCACAGAGGACACAGAGAGCACGGAGGAAAGAAAAAAGAAAAAGAAAACCATCGGGAAATCTTCAACCGGCACTCCTGCGAAGGCTACGGAGGAAGCGCGGAATGCCGGCCCGGGCAAATCTGCAACCAGGGGGGGAAATAGAAACTCCCCTTCTGCCTCTGTACCCTCAGTGGTCAAGAAAAAACACTCTGTGGTAAAAGTCGCCGCTGCGACGCTACCTTCCGGGCTACCGGGCGCGCGCAAGGCTCTCATGCCGCAAGTTATTCGTCCGATGCTGGCCACGCTTGTCGAAGACGTCTTTTCCCATCCCGACTGGCTCTACGAAGTGAAATGGGACGGCTACCGGGCTGTCACCTTCATACGGGACGGTAAGCTACGTTTGGTATCGCGGAATCAAAACGATCTGACAGCCCAGTACTTGGAATTGCGGAACCTACCTTCTTTGGTTGCCGCCGAGGAAGCGATCCTTGATGGAGAGATCGTGGCGCTTGACGAACAGGGCCGCCCGTCCTTCAGCCAGATGCAGCAGCGAACGGGAATTCGCGGCTCGGGGGAACGACGCGCTCCGAAGACAGATATTCCTGTTCTCTACTACGCTTTCGATCTGCTCTATCTCGACGGCTATGACTTGACGCAGGTGGAATTGGAAGGCCGCAAGAAGCTTTTAAAGCAGATTCTCGACAGCCGTGCTCAGGTGCGTTACTCCGAGCATTTTGATGACGGCGAACAACTGTTCAGCGCGGCCAAGGCGCAAAAACTGGAAGGCATTGTGGCCAAGCGCCGCAAAAGCTGCTACGAGTTCAAACGCAGCCGCGAATGGCTCAAGGTCAAAATCACCCGCCGCCTCGAATGTGTCATTGGAGGCTATACCGATCCCCAAGGATCGCGCGAGCACTTTGGTTCCGTCGTTCTCGGGCTGCATGATGATCGCGGCCGCCTCATCCATGTGGGCCAGGCAGGCAGCGGATTTACCGAAACCAGCCACGCGGAGTTGTGGAAGCTCCTGCACAAGCTCAAATCAGACCACAATCCATTTCATGGCAAGGTGGTGGCGCTGCGCCGTGTCCACTGGGTAAAGCCGGAACTCGTCGCGGAGATCAAGTTTACGGAGTGGACGCACGAAACTGAAGACGGTGGCGTGAAGATGCGTGCCCCGGTCTTTCAGGGATTGCGAACGGACAAGCCCGCAAAAGAATGTCGATTTGAAAAGGCACTACCGACAGAAAAAGTAGTCTGATTGATCTTAAGAAGGGACGTGGCTACTTAACGTCCTTCATTGCGAACATGGTGCCGTAATCGCGTCCGGAGGTATCGACTGCCCGTGCCACGACTCCGCCAAAAACCGTCCGCATTGTGGGATAGCGTTGCAGGAAGGCCTGAATCGCCTCGCGGTTCACCTGAAAGGTGTCCGCGGTGTTGGAAACATCGGTCGTAGCGCGATACTTCAAGATTAAGTACATCTGCGTCTTGCTTTCGATCTCCACCGGCTCGGAAAATACCTCGATTACGGCGAATGTCTTGCCGCCTCCGCTGACCTGGAGGGGAGTTTCTGCGGTGGGCAATTCCGCAGGCTTGGCCTTCTGCATCTCGTCAACCAGCTTGTCGCGATCCGCTGTGTACATGAAGTTGACCGGAGCCATCAGCTCCCAGGCCTGAAGGTAGTGGAGCCACGCGACCAAATTCTGTCCCTTGCCAGCGTACTCCCGCGCCTGCGTGGCAAAGTAAGCGGAATCATGCCCGGAGATTGCCTTGCGTTTGATGGTGAGTCCTGCCAGCTTCCAAGCGCCCGCCTGCTCGTTCAGCACAGTGGTGAAAAACATCGGATTCTCGCCCGCGGTTGTCTGTGTAACGATGCCGTAGCGTCCCGGAGGAAGGTTGGGGATCACAAAGGTCACCCGGTCCGGCGAGTTGTAAATCCCGCAGTAAAACTCAGCCCGCGGCAAGGGGGCTGTGCCTTCCGCCTGGAGCAGGTAGGTACCTAGAATTGTGGCCTCACCCGCCTTGAGATTATTCTGGTTTTGGATAATTGCGCTTTCAATTCCAGCGAAGTCGCCAGCCAGCGAAGGAATCGCTCCGGCTCGCAGTCCCGCTACGTCACCGGCCACCGCCTGTTTGTGAAAGTTCAAAGAAGCCTGTTGCAGCGCACTCCTGGCAGCATCGTCCATTTCTGCGCTGGTAGCGCAGGTAGCAGCCATTCCCGGAAGAGCCGCTAGCAAGATCATGCCTACGGCTGGTACGGCGGCCTGAAACACCCACCGAGTTAAAGAGTCCACGTTCAGCATAGCCACTCTTGCTGACTGCATTTTTCGTACCTACAGCTTGTCAACTAGGGGTACTTACCTACTACTCTTTGGATGCAGCTTGCCCCTGCAAGTTGCACACGGAAGTGCTCCCAAGAGGCCATCAGAAGAATTCCCTACCCGGAACGATTGTACCCCCGAAAGGCGGCAGGAATACTCAGTCAACGGCTGAGAAAGTGCTAGAATTCCTGCTATCGAGGAACGGTTTTCTCGGATACCCATGCTGTTCCGTCACCAGCTCGTTACCGCGCTGATCGCTGCGGCTGGGTGTGTCGTGCCGATGCTCTTGCCAGCGCAGCAAATGCCAGGCATGGCGGGCAGCGCACAGGCGACTTCCAAGCCTCCACAGGTCACCTACCACCAAGGACAGCTCAAAGTCTCAGCCCACAACTCCACTTTGCGCGAAGTGCTCCAGGCCATTCGTGCCCAGACCGGTACCCTGATTGAAGGCCCCACTGGCCAGGCAAATGAACGAGTGGTGGTGGAACTGGGACCAGCTCCAGTGAGTGAGGTGCTGCGCGACTTGCTGCAAGGTTCCAGGTTCGATTATGTAATTCTGGGCGCGGCAGACAAGCCTGGGGTCGAAAAAATTATTCTCAGCCCGCGCGGAGCAGCGCCTCCGCGTCCCGTGGCGCAGGCCGCTCCTCCGCCCGAGCCTGAAGAACCCGAACCCATGATCGAGGAGCCTGTTGTTGCGGCTCCCGAGGGTCAAACCATGCCGGGGCAACAGCCGATGCCAGGGCAGCAGATGCCGGGCATGCAACCCAATGGTTTTCCAGGAGCAGCAATTTCCCCCAACGGAGTTGACTCCATGGGACAGCCCATCCAGCAGCAACCAGGGACGCCTCCGGACGCACTCATGCAAAACCCTAACCAGCAGCAGGGCGATCCCAATCAGCCCAAGTCTCCGGAACAGCTACTGCGCGAGTTGCAGATGATGCAACAGCGTGAACAGCAAAACCAAAACCAATAAAAACTTGGCGTGGGAAGTGGGGGAAGGAACACTCCGTTCCGGTGGGGGAAGTAGAGCTGTCTCACAGAGAGACGGACCTGCACAATTCCATGGAAAAGAATGGGACGGCTTTGCTACCGTCCGCTGGAGCCTGCCTGGCCGTGTGCCAGAGATGGCGGAGGAGCCGCCTGCTGCCGCCCGAGTAGATGCAGAATTCCGGTAAAGAGCCCGTAGCCTAATACGACGCCAAGAGTCATTGCCGCGGAGATCGTCAGAATCAACACCAAGCCAGCCAACAGGGGGTTCACGTTTGTAAGTCCTTTCACTTACTTCAACTGCAATTTCAGCGCCACCACAACAAAAATCTTGGAAATACTGATTCAAAACAACTTGCAGACCTTCCCGCCTGCCGGGTCTGGATGTCGAACCTACCATACGCATGTAGGTTCTACTTGCTAGCCTGCATGGCGTTACTTCTTTTTCTCCGCGTTCCACACTGTCCGCGAGATTGCCCGTCCGCAAAACGGGCAGAAGTTCATCAGAAACAGGTTTGGCCGGTCTTCCGGCGAGCGCACGGCGTAATCCGAATCAATCTCATTCAAAATGCGACCACGCATCTGGAGCTTTGGCTCGTTCAGGATGGCGTCATTTTCGACGGCCTCCTTCAGCATGTCGCAACAGTGCTCAATCACAGCTTTCCCCCGCTTGCCCAGACGCGCCTATCCACATGCGGCGCATCCTGCAATGTACCCCGGTTGACGTATCTTTCTATTGACCACTAAGATACGGAGTATAGCTGTGCCTGAGTCACTGTGCGGCCTTCTGTGGGTTCCCGTCCATATCCCAACGGGGCATGTCCGGAAATCCTGCCCCTAGCTGCCAGACTCCACACCCGTGCGGGGAAAATGGGGATAACCAAAATCACGGTGCGCGGCGCGCGCCAGCATAACCTGAAGAACATCGACGTTGAGATTCCCCGCAACAGTCTTACGGTCATCACCGGGCTAAGCGGCTCGGGAAAATCCTCGCTGGCATTTGACACGATTTACGCCGAAGGCCAGCGCCGCTATGTGGAGACTCTGTCCGCATATGCGCGGCAGTTCCTTGACCAGATGGAGCGTCCCGACGTTGACGCTATCGACGGACTCAGCCCCTCCATTTCCATTGAACAGAAGACCACCAGCCGCAGTCCGCGCTCGACCGTAGGCACTATTACGGAAATTTACGACTACCTGCGTCTCCTTTATTCGAGCATCGGAGTACCGCATTGCCCGCAGTGCGGGCGCGAAATCTCCCGTCAGTCCGCCGACCAGATCGTAAGCCGCGTACTGGCGCTTAAGCCGGAAGAGCGCGTGATGATCCTGGCGCCCATCGTGCGCGGGCGCAAAGGCGAGTTCAAGAAGGAAATGGAAGCCCTGGCCAAGCATGGCTTCACACGCGCGCGTATCGATGGCGAACTACTGAACCTGGAAGACGAAATTCAGCTCGACAAGCGCAAAACCCACACCATCGAGGTCGTGATCGACCGCCTGCTGGTCAAGCCGGGTATAGAAGCCCGCCTGGAGCAGTCGGTGGCGCTGGCTATGAAGCTGGCGAACGGCCTTGTGGGAGTATCTGTGGTGGGCGGCGAAGAGCACCTATACTCTTCGCGCTTGGCGTGCCCGGACTGCGGCATCAGCGTGCCGCAACTGGAGCCGCGCTCGTTCTCATTCAACAGCGTTTATGGCGCATGCCCGGAGTGCCACGGCCTGGGCAGCCGCTATGACTTTGATCCCGCAAAGGTCGTGGTGGACTGGTCCAAGCCGTTGCTTGATGGCGCGCTCGGCCCTGGCTCCGGCTCGACGAATCTGCAGAACATGCTCAAGATCGCCGCCACAGCCTACAAAATTGACCTTGGGCTGCCTTTTGAAAAGCTGGAACCCAAGCAGCAGAACCTGCTGCTCTATGGGCCTGACTCGGGTGAATCGAAGCGAGCTGGCTTCAAGGGAATTGTCGCCTACCTTCGCCAGATGCTCGAAGAATCTGCGTCGGAGAGTTATCGCGAGTGGCTGCTCAACTACATGTCCGCGACGGAGTGCCAGGTGTGCCACGGGAAACGCCTCCGCCCCGAGAGTCTGGGCGTGAAGGTAAATGGCATGTCCATTGCCGATTTCACCGCGCTGCCTGTCTCCCGCACGGTCGAGGTTGTGGAGGGCATCCGTCTGAGTGAGCGTGAAGAACAGATTGCCGGACGCATTGTGCGGGAGATCGCTGAGCGGCTTCAGTTCCTAAATCACGTAGGGCTTGGGTATCTCTCGCTTGCACGGTCCGCCTCCACGCTCTCCGGGGGTGAGGGCCAACGGATTCGCCTGGCTACGCAGATTGGCTCGAAGCTTCGAGGAGTGCTTTACGTTCTGGACGAGCCTTCCATCGGACTGCATCAGCGCGACAATGAACGTCTGCTGGCTTCGCTGGAAGAACTGCGGGATTTGGGAAACACGGTGCTGGTAGTCGAGCACGATGAAGAAACCATCCGCCGCGCTGACTACGTGATTGACCTCGGCCCCGGAGCCGGACGGCACGGGGGACATCTGGTCGCCAGCGGTACTCCGCAGGAAATTGTCAGCGTCCCCGAATCGCTCACTGGCAAGTACATCTCCGGCAAGATGCGAATCCCCGCCCGCAGCGAACATCGGGCGGCGAACGGCCACGCAGTCGCGGTGCTGGGAGCGCGCGAGAACAACCTGAAGCACCTGGACGTCAGCTTTCCGCTGGGCCTGATGACGGTTGTAACTGGAGTCTCCGGTTCCGGCAAGAGCACGCTGGTCAACGACATTCTCTATCGCGCACTGGCACGCCAGCTCTACCGCTCGCGTGAGGAACCCGGCGAGCACAAAGCTATTTCCGGCGCGGAGCATATCGACAAGGTCATTCGTATTGACCAGTCACCCATCGGACGCACTCCGCGCTCGAACCCCGCGACCTACACGGGAGTGTTCACCCACATCCGCGACCTCTATGCCATGATGCCGGAGTCACGCGAACGCGGTTACAAGGCCGGGCGCTTCTCCTTCAATGTCCCCGGGGGACGCTGCGAGGCCTGCCAGGGTGAAGGCCAGCGGCGCATTGAGATGAACTTCCTGCCGGATGTTTATGTCCAGTGCGAAGTCTGTGGAGGCAAGCGCTATAACGGCGAAACCCTGGCGGTAAAGTACAAGGGCCACTCCATTGCAGACCTGCTGGAAACGCCTGCATCTGACGCATTGCAAATACTGGAGAACATCCCGCACGTGCGCCAGAAACTTCAAACCATGGTGGACGTAGGTTTGGGATACATTCATCTGGGGCAGTCGGCGGTTACGCTTTCCGGCGGAGAAGCCCAGCGCATCAAACTGGCGCGCGAGCTGAGTAAACGCCAGACCGGGCGCACGCTCTACCTGCTCGACGAACCAACCACCGGGCTGCACTTTGATGACGTGAACAAACTTCTCGACGTTCTGCACCGGCTGACCGATCTGGGGAATACCATCATCATCATCGAGCACAACCTCGACGTGGTCCGCAACGCCGACTGGATCATTGACCTTGGCCCCGAAGGCGGCGAGCACGGCGGACGCCTGGTGGCGCAAGGAACTCCCGAGCAGGTCGCCAAGTGCAAGAAGTCCTACACGGGACACGCGCTGGCAGCGGCCTTTGCTGGAGCCAGCGCGGAGCCTTCCAGGCAGTGATCCCCGAACCGGAGGACCCATCCTTGCACCCGGTGAGCGAGGACGCAACCCAACCACCTGCGTCCCCCGAGGCTGACCAAGTCACGCTGGACCACCGTGCGGTAGTTAAGCAGCAGTTTTTTCCGCAAGAAGAGAACCCACCCTGGACTCTACTTGAGGCAGTCGCCCTGGCGGTGCTTGCGCTCACGACTATGGGCGCGGTCGGCATCGCCACGGTGTGGATTGCAGTCAGCCAGTTTGGAGCCGAGGCTGCAAGTGAACTGGGGCAGGACCCCAAGCTGATCGTCCCCGTGCAATTTGTGGCCTATCTGGTGGTGCTCGGATTTATGGCGGCGCTGGTGCGCAGTCGCGGTGTTTCCTTCTGGCTAGGTATCCGGTGGAATTTGCCTGCCGTCGGTTGGCCGAGATACGTGG
>JBFXAV010000005.1:0-17808 GCA_050183935.1 Candidatus Korobacteraceae bacterium
ATCGTCGAGGCGACCGGTTTTCCATTCAGCATAGCGGGATCGTACTTCCAATCGCGGAATGCCGTGGTGGCGGCGCCCACCAGTAGCGGATGGCCGCTGACTGCGCGGATATCAGAGACGCTTCCATCCGTACCTACTGTTCCTGAAAGCACAACTGCGCCGCCAATCGAACGGGCGCTGGCTGGTTGGGAAGGTTCCACGCGCCGAATCAGTTTGGCGGCTACCGGAACAGCGGGTGCTCCCAGCCGGGGCGCTACCTCGTTGGAAGGTAGTCTCGGCGCGCCTGTATTCACTTCTCCTCCAATGCTGGGAGGCGGCTGTACTGCGGCGACTGTGGTTGTGGAAGCAGAGCCCTGTGGAACGGCTACGGGTTTGCGAATCGCATTGGACTCAAGACCAACCGCATAAATCGCAACGTCATTTTCGGGTTCCGCTGCTTGCTGCCGCTCAACCGGGGTCCTGCGAGATTGCGGCGGTGCCTCTGTAGGCGAACTTACCGGCTGGCGCGAACCTACCGGTCTTACGCTGCGGGTGGATTCATCGGGCAATGTGCCGGACGGTGGCGTGGACACAGTGGAACTGGGGAGGGAAGCCCTCTGCGCCTCATCGGTAGGTCTTGCAGGTTCGGCTGCTTCGGGGCCTTGTGGATTCGGAGCTGTACCATCAGAAGCGGTAGTCGTGGAAACACCCGGTGCTGCCGCATTGACCTCGGGGTCCGGGCTTTGCAGAATCGTCCAGGTTCCGCCAGCAATCGCCAAAACCAGCACGGCTGCCACAGCCGCCACCAGCTTGCTGCGATTGCTGCTTTCAGCATTCATCCCGCCAAGACCCTCAGAGGCGGAAATGCTCATGACGGACGCCGTAGATGGACGCAAGCTCAAACTCTCCACCGGGACCTGAACTGGGCTTGCCAGAGGCATGATCTCGGCATCATTGGCTGGAGTCGCAGAGGGCGGAGCCGCTTGAGGTTTTGACGCAACTTTTGCAGGAGAAACTTTTACGGGAGCAGGCGCAGAGGCCACTCCTGAGCCACGGGGCTGAGTCGGCGGCGCTACCGGTTTTGCGGGCAGGCGGGAAGGCCCTGCAGACGCGGGTGCTGGTGCGCTCTTCGCGGGCACGCCGCTCTTTGCAAGTGCGGTTTGTCCCGTACTTTGCGCCGGACTGCGCGGCGGCGCAGCGGGAAGCGGAGCCTGCTTCTTAGCAGGAGACGTGGCCGGATTGCTGGAACTCGCTGGACGAGACGGTGAAGCAGTTGGCCGAGGCGGTGCTGTGGTCTTCGCTGCCGGCAGATTTGTCGTACTCGGTGCGGACGCAGCCGGAGCAAGCGGCTCGACTCTGCGCAACTCCGGTTGCATCACTTCTGCCAGCGACGCCGCCAGCCTGGTCAGGATTCGTACGTGTGCTTCCGAGAATGCATTGGCATCACAGGAAAGCGCCTCCAGAAGTCCCACACTCCCGTTCGTTCCCAGTACTGGAGCCACCAGGATCGACTTCAGGTTCAGGCGCTGAGAAATGGTCGTGGGCACACGTGGATCATTTTCTGCGTCATTGCAGAGAACTACATTGCCGGTGCGGAAACTTTCCCCAGAGAGCCCGACCTGCGGCTGCAAGCGCGCGCCCACGCCCGGGGCGCTTCCCCAGCTTGCCCGGCAGGTAATGGCGTTATCTTGCGCTACCGCCACAACCGCCCCATGCGCGGGAATCAGTCGTGAGATCTCTTCCACGATCGTCCACGCCATCGCATTGACGGCGCCTTGGTGCTCACTCTCTGTGCTGCTGGAAGCGGCCATGGAGGCAGGCATAGACGGCCGAGGCGTACTCGCAGGCGGAGGCGGAGGCAGCGTTTGTGTAGTTGCGTGCTGGGCGGCAATCTTGGCCGGGTTATTCGGTGCGGTATTTGTAGCGGGAATTACTGCCCGGGAAAACACGGGACTTTCAAGATCAGATGGGCGCGGGCGTGCTCCCTCGTCCGCGCGAGCTTTAGTAGGGACTCCGGCAGGTAGCGAGAGACTTTCCGGCTCCGCAACCGCTGGCAGCGGATCCGCCGTGCCAAAGTTGAGATTGGCAAAAGGATCGAATTCAGGGCCGGGATCGAACGAGTGCCGGTCGCTGCTTGCGAGCCAGGACTCCAGTTGCTTACGTCCCTCTGGAGCGGTATTGAAGCGCAGTCCGACGCGTCCTTCGGGATCGCTCCATACTACGACCGCCGGAATCCGCAACGATGCAGACGTGCCCGGAAGCAGGAAGGAAACCGTGCGGCTCTCACCCGCCATCAACGGCGAGAGGCTTTGCACCATCATTCCAATGGGAGTGAGATCAAGAATGATGCCGCTGGCGCCTTCTTCCAGATCCACCGGGATGATCCCAGCGGTGGTCTCCAGCACCTGGGTTCGGAGTTGGCCACGGCGTTCCCCGGTCGCAGAGCCCACAGAACCGCTTGCGTCCGGATCGTTCATTACATCTGCCATGTCCTGTCCTCAGTCCTTACTTCTGTTCTTTGCCGCGCAGCCATCATGGGAACTCGTTGGAGCCACTGCCACTCCATCCATTCTCCAAAGCCGTCTTGGCTGACTCGCTGCCAGGAGATGGCTCAAGGTTCCTTGCCAATGCGCGTCCTCCTGCCATGGCTGCGTCCAGTTCCAGTACCCGGTTCAGCACGACCTGCGCGTCACTGAGTAGCCGCTGTAACTCCTGGAGCTGAATTTCTTTCTCTTTCAGCAGCTCATAAAGGCTTTGCATCGCCATGGGCGACCTCCTGCCGGACGTAGTGGCCAACGTCCTGCAGCGCACCTCCCAATACGTTCCGGAAAATGCGGGGATGGCTTATCGATAAACCTGAACGGACTGGGAGTCAAGCAGGAGTTTGCACCCAGGCGTCTCATTATGAACACACGTGGGAGGGATTGCAGCCGTAGATCCAATTTCTGCAATAATTTGCGGCAAAATACCCTTAGGACACTGTCCTTTTGGTGGATGTTGATCAACCCTCAACAACAGACCTCGCCCTGAGTCCTCCGGGGCTTCCTCATCCAAGACTTCAAAGGATAAGACTGGAGTTATACTGCCAGTATGCCGGTGGATTCCGCCAGGACGTTTTACCTTCAGACATTTGGCTGCCAGATGAATGTCCACGACTCCGAAAAGGTCGTAGGTACCCTGGTGCAGCAGGGCTACCGGCAGGTCGAGACCGTTGAGGACGCCGACCTGATCCTCTACAACACCTGTTCCATCCGCGACAAAGCCGAGCAGAAAGTCTTCCATCGCCTGGCCGACTTCAAGAAGCTTGAGGCCCAGGGGAAAAAATTCGGTGTGCTCGGGTGCGTGGCCCAGCAGGAGGGCGAGAAAATTTTCGAGCGTACCCCTCATGTTTCGCTGGTATGCGGCTCCGCTTCCTACCGTAAGCTGCCAGAAATGCTGGTGCAACTCGAAGCCGGCAATCGCCGCGTCACGGGTTTGGACGACCGCAAAACAAACGAGACTTTTGACACGGATTACACTGCACGCACCAGCCAGCACCGCGGCTACATCACCATCATCGAAGGCTGTGACAAGTTCTGTGCTTACTGCGTCGTGCCTTTCACCCGTGGCAAGGAGCGCAGCCGCACCTCGGATTCTGTCCTGGCGGAGGCCAGCAAGATGGCCGATCACGGATTCACCGAAATTCAGCTTCTCGGCCAGAACGTGAATTCCTACCACGACCCTTCTGGTAAGAAATCTTTTGCCGAACTGCTGGCTGCGGTGGGTGAGATCCCCGGGTTGAAGCGGGTGTGGTTCACCACCTCGCACCCTCGCGACTTTGGCAAAGACATTGTGGATGCCATTGATGCCGTGCCTACCCTTTGTGACCACGTTCATCTTCCGGTGCAGAGCGGGTCCACCCATGTGCTCGGCCTTATGAAGCGCCTCTACACTCGTGAGCAGTATCTGGAGCGCATCGCCTGGATTCAGGCGGCGCGGCGCGAAATCTCCATTACCACCGATGTCATCGTGGGATTCCCCGGCGAAACCGAAGCGGACTTCGAGCAGACCATCGACCTGCTGCACCATGTGGGCTACGACGGAGCCTTCACGTTCAAGTATTCCCCGCGTCCAAATACACCAGCGCTGGAGTATCCCGACAGCATCCCGGAGAGCGAGAAATCGCTGCGGCTGACGCTTCTCCAGGAGCGGCAGCGCCAGGTCCAGGTCGAGCGAAATCGCAGGCATTTGCAGGAAACACTGGAAGTAATGGTTGAAGGTAAAAATGAGGCCCGAGGCCAGTGGGTTGGGCGCACCTCGCAGCACAAAGTGTTGAACTTTACCGCGCCAGAGCATCTTCACTTTGCTGCCGGGGAGTACGCACTGGCTCGCGTGACCGCAACCTTCCCCAACAGCCTGGTTGGCGAATTCGCACTAAACGCGTCGACAGAAGCTGCGTCTAAATAGCAGGGTTTAGTCCCAAACCTGGAGGGCACAATGGCGGAAGTCGAGATGAAAATCCGAGGACTCATGATGGACCCCGTGACCAACATGCCCATCGTCGTCCTGAAGGACCTTGGCAGCGACACCGTGTTGCCGATCTGGGTGGGGATTTATGAGGCCAACGCCATTGCTCTGGAAATTGAGAAGGTCACCACGCCCCGCCCCATGACCCACGATCTGCTCAAGAACCTGCTCACCGGTCTGGACGCCCGCGTTCACAAGATCGTGGTCAACGAGCTTCGGGACGATACCTTCTTTGCTGTGATCTGGGTGGAGCGCGAAGGGCAGGTGGTCAGCATCGACTCGCGGCCCTCCGACGCCCTTGCGCTGGCGCTGCGCGTCGATTGCCCGATCTACGTGGAAGACGAAGTGCTGAAGAACTCGCGCATGGCTGCGTCGGTGTCCGACCGCGTCTCCAGCGAAGAGCTCAGGAAGTGGCTGGAAAATCTGGGAGACGAGGACCTCGGGCGCTACAAGATGTAATCCAGGTTGCAGCCTAATACCGACTCCCGTAAATCCGCTTGTTCCATTCGGCTTCTCTAATCCGGATGCTTTCTGATTTTTCTTCCTCCGCTAGCTTGTCCCTGAGTTCCTCGTATTTTGTCTCTGAAAAGGCTTCCCTGATCTGGTCGAACCGAGATCGAAGCAGATCGGAAGCATCATCTAGGGTTTCAACGATCTGGCCCCCGGGTCTGTTGTTTAGGAAGGCAAGGACACGTTCGAGAGAGTACTTATGATCGGGAAAGCGAACCGGCCATAAGATGACGCTGACTGCACCTCGACCGCGCGAAAAATAGAAACCCAGATCCCCGCAGACGATGGTTACGTAGGCGTAGTCGAACGGTGCAATCTCAAGCTTCTCATCCTCGATTTGCTTCCCACTCGACGTCAGAAAATAGAATTTAGCTTGAAGATCGCGCCACAAGGCTTCGTTTTTTCGTCTTTGGCCCCACGGATCAAGCCACCATGAGAAAAGGATTTTATAAAGAAGCCCGCATACAAAAACGACTGGTCTGAAGATTGTCACCAGCAGCACGGCCCAGATCGGGATGCGAGATTGTTTCTGCATGGAATTGCAGGCGGGCCGATAATCCTTAGCCGCTCTTCTTCTCAATCTGCCTGGCGCTTAGCACTACCCCGTCTCGGTCATCGTGCAGCTTGATAGGGAACACCAGCACATTCCACGTGTAGCGCGGACTTTTAGCAGGCAAGTTCGGTAATCCGCGAAAACCGCGGTCAATGTACGTTTCGCGCGTATCCGCCACAGTCCTGACGATCTCGCGCCACTCCTGCCCCACGTCAGGGAAGCTTTCAAACTTATTTTTCCCCACGAACCATGACTGCTTCTTGTCGAACAAAAATGCCAGCGCGTCATTCACGTACAGCCAGTTGCCCTCGCGGTCCAGAATTTCCATGACCACGTCGTCGCCCATGGCCTCGGCGATACGACGATAGTAAAACTCACGCGCATCGATCACCACGGGGCGTCCGCGCCGCTTGGCTTCAAAGCGGCGGAGCGCGGTTAGCAGGTCCTGAACCGAGCTGTATCCCTTGAGCAGGTGCATGTCGGCAATGCCACCGAAGCGATGCTCCAGGGTGGCGGAAAGAATAATGATGGGAACCTGCGGGCGCTTCTGGCGCAGGCTCTCGGCCACTTCCGTGCCGAACTTACCTGCTCCCAGATGATAGTCCAGCACGGCAATGTCGATGTCGTGCAGCTTGCGCTCCGCTTCTTCCACCGAGGTGGAGACCACGACTTCGTACCCGCGTTGCCGCAGGATCGTGGACCGCAACACCAGGTTATCTTCGAGGTCATCGAGCAGCAGAACGCGGATGGGACGATTGCCGTCCTTGCGCTCGTTCTTGGAGCCTGTAGGTTCAACCATGCTGCTAGGCTCCAGACTCCTGTTCCGTTCTCGGCGCGCGCTCCCTCCGTTTTGCGGAGTCCGAACCGTTCTCTCTCGCGGGGGCATTCGCCGCCAGCGAACGCACCATTCGTGCCAGTTCCGGAAGACGGTTGAATACGGCCACCGCGCGTAGCCATTGACGGTTATCGAATGCAGGTGACCCACTGATCACCGCTTTAGGAGCGACATCTCCCGGAACTCCGCTCTGTGCGGTCACGATTGCGCCATCCCCGATCTTGGAGTGGCCGACCACGCCCACCTGGCCGGCAAGGATAACTCCCCGGCCAACTTCGCTGGAGCCCGCGAGTCCTACCTGCGCGCAAAGAAGAGTGTCGGCTCCAACCTTGGAGCCATGCCCTACCTGCACCAGGTTATCGATCTTTACGCCCGCGCCAATGCGGGTTTCGCCGACACTGGCACGGTCTACGCAGGAGTTCGCTTGCACCTCCACCCGGTCTTCCAGAATTGTGGGAGCAGTCTGCAGAATCTTGTGCCACGCGCCCTCGTCATTCTTGGCAAAACCGAAACCATCGGCGCCGATCACGACTCCGTTTTGCAAAATGACGTCATCGCCCACTATGCAGTACTCGCGTACCACTGCATGCGCATGGGCCAGGAAGTTGTTTCCAATACGTGCTCCGCGGTAAAGGACCACGTGCGGCAGAAGCACGCAATTGTCACCAATCACCACGTCTTCCTCAATCACCACGTATGCGCCGATGGATGCATTGCTTCCGATGCGAGCCGAAGCGTGGATGACCGCCGTGGGATGCACTCCCGGCGGGTATGCCGGCGGCTGGTTGAATAACTCAATGGCACGGGCAAAAGTCAGGTATGGGTTTTTGGAGCGCAGCACCGCCCGGTCGAGCGCCGGAAAGTCGTTCGCCACGATCACCGCTGCCGCCTTGGTAGTCTTGGCTGAGGGAGTGTATTTGGGATTGGCGACAAACGTGATGTCACCGGCCTCGGCTTCTTCAATGCCGTTTACGCCCGTGGCAACGCAGTCCTGGCCCTCAAGGCGTGCTCCCAGCAACCGCGCAACTTCCGACAGCATGTATTCCGGCAACAGCGCACCTCTCCGGCTCCGGCGAGCGAAAGGCTGATTCTAACGGTTCTTTTCGCCGACTGCCATTGTCAGGAAAATGCGCAGTAGTGGAGTTCGGCCTCAGGACTTCACCCAACTCCAGGACCAGCGTCATTCCGAGCGAAGCGAGGGTTCTGCTTGGAACAGCTATCGCAAACTACACTACTACCGAAAATGCAGATGTTGCAGTGCAGACCATGAGATGTGCATCGCACGGTTATCCTTCAACCACTACTCTGAAAACATGGGAACCTGGGCGCCCGCCGGTGGCCCGGGGCGGGGCTTGCGGACTTTGCCGCTGGGACCGCCGATCACTCCCAGCACGGTGAGCGCAGCCAGGGCGGAACGGGGCACAAAAATACGTTGCGTATTCGAGCGCGTGTCCGGCGGGTTAATCAGGAAGCCTTCCGGCGGTGATTGGGTAAGGTCGTTGGGCATCAGGCCCTCCAGCACCTCGTTGTCCCGGAAGCGTAGCCGCACCCACAACCCCTCGCTGCGGGGCCGGGTCGTAAAGGTTTTGCGGCCGGGAGTCTCCGTATCCGTGAAGTCGCGCACGAAGTAAACACCCTTGATGTCTTTCAGGTCGATGGCAATCAGCGTACCGGCAAGATTCAGCAGCTGTACTTTGCCGTCTTCCACAAAGGCATTCGGGCTCACGTAACCGTTCACGGAGTCGCGATCCAGTTTGCGGATCACGACCTTTTTGTGCGTGGATGGCATGAGATTGGCTGGGGCGGCCAACAGAGGAATCCGCCAGATGGGATTTTCGCACCTTTTTCGGGGTTTGTTGCAGTTGCGAACGCTTTTGTAGCCAAACTGTCAACTTCTATGATATCTTCTCCGGTTCAGGCTGGAGCAGTTTTGGCGTCTAAATTACTGGGGTAAAGCCACTTAGCTGACTCCGGAGCACCTCCGTGCAGCAGTGGCGCAGCCAAATGCTAGGCCAGACCGGCGGGTTGGGAGTTTGGGATCTTTGGGCAGCATGTTCCCTAAAATCAGTTGGATACGCCACAAATTCCTCAAGGTGTCGAATTAGCTGCTGTTGATCTGCTCCGGCGGGCACGACCTTCCGGCGTGGGAGCCCACGTGGTGTTCACGCGCCGGGTTTCCGCAAGTAGCTGAAAGCGCAAGGAATGGCCGATTACATTTACACAATGGAGACCCGGCTCACGCCGGACCAGCAGCGCGCAGTGGGTCTCATCCAGGACATCGCCCGGCAGCAGGGTATGAACGTTTACCTCACGGGCGGTACCATCCGCGACATCATCTCCGGATTTCCCATCCGCGATCTGGACATGACGGTTGAGGGCAATCCCCTGAAGTTGCAAAAGGAGCTGGAACGCGCCGGAGCCGTGGTGGAAGGACTCGACGACGACTCCAAGTCCCTCTATCTGTTGCTGAAGGGCAACGTTCGCGCTGAGCTGGGCATGGCTCATACCGCCGTGTACGAAAAGCCCGGCAAGCCCCCGCGCATTAATCCCGGTACCATCACGGATGACCTGCGGCGACGCGATTTCACCGTCAATGCAATCGCCCTGTCTCTGAACGAAGGTTCACGCGGCCTGCTGCTTGATCCTTCCAACGGAGCAGCTGACCTTGAAGCCAAGGTGCTGCGTATCCTGCACAACTATTCGTTCCTGGATGATCCCTCGCGTCTGATCCGCGCCACCCGCTTTGCCGCCCGCTTCCACTGGCCTTTGGAGGAGCGTACTCAGGCGCGCTACAACGCAGCTCGGGAGAACGATTACATCCAGTACATCTCGGATAGTGCCATCGGAAAGGAAATCCAGCAGCTGGCCCACGAAGAGGATCCGCTGCACATCTTGCGGACACTGGAAAAGGAAGGCTGGCTCAAGGTACTCCACCCGCATTGGAGCGTAGCCAAAGTGGATACCGCTGGACTATCTGCTCTCATCAAAGCTCGGCAGCAGATGCTGGACTTCGGAATGAGCGTGGACCCCTCCGCGGCGGTCATGTACTTCATCACACGGCGGCTGGGCAGCGCTGACATTAAGGAAATTCAGAAAAGCATGCCGCGCAGGCATTTCGTGGAGTCATGGAGGAGTCTGGAAAGCGACGCAGCCGCTCTTGCCAAGCGTCTCAAGAGTAAGGAAGCCGCAACTCCCTCCGGCGCCTGGAAGACCATTGAAACCGCTCGGCCCGAAGACGTGCTGTTCCTGGAAGTCACCACCCGTGATCAGGGAGTGAGCCAGAAACTCAAAAACTTCTTTGGCAAGTGGCGGCAAGTGATGCAGAAACTTCCACTACCGGAAATGCTGGAGATGCGCATCACGCCCGCGCTGCCGGAGTATCCCAAACTGGAGAAGGAGACGTTCTACCTTCTTCTGGATGGCAAGCTGCGCTCGCATACGGAAATCCAGAAGTTTCTAAAGCCGTTTTCGCCGCCACCGCCGCCACCGCCACCGCCACCACCGCCCAAGCGGGGAAGAGCAGCGAAAGCGGATGGTGTCGCCAAGGCAGCTAAGGCAGCAAAGGGTGTTGCGCCCGTAGCCAAGCCGATAGAAGCTACTCCGGCCCCAGTACAGCCTGAAGCAAAAACTGCAGCTGCCAAGCGCGGTAGCAAACCTGCTATAGCCGTGAGTGCTCCCACGCCTAAGGCGGAGCCGGCAAAATCCAAGGTGGAGCCGGCAAAAAATGCCAAGCCCGCCAAGGCCGTGGTACCTGCCGACAAGAGAAAAGGTACAACTGTGAAAGCCATGGCGGCGGCGAAACCTGGCTCGTCTTTGAGTAAGCAGCCTGCGAGTAAGCAGCCCGCCAAGGCCGCTAAGAAAACCGCGGCTGGCAAAAAGCGTTAGACTTTTAGCAGGATCGGCTCGCATGTTCCGGTCCTGTCAGCATCGCTCCAGAGGCACACGTTAACCCACCACGGTAACCATCAGTAAGGAGAAGAAAGCAATGTCAGAGCAGAGCACTTTTTGGCAGGAAGCCAGCGGCGTACTGTCCCAGTTTGATTTGCTGAAGCATCCGTTCTACCAGGCCTGGACCTGCGGCGAGCTGAGCAACGAGGACCTGCGTCTTTACGCCAGCCAGTACTATCACCAGGTGGCGGCATTTCCAACCTATCTAACTGCTCTGCACTCGCGCCTGCCGGATGGCCGCCTTCGCCGCCAGGTTCTTGCCAATGCCGCCGACGAGGAGTTGCGGGGTACGGACCACTCTTCCTTGTGGCTGCAATTTGCCGAGGCTGCAGGAGCAAACGCAGATGATGTGCGTGCTTCCGCGCCTGCTCCTGACATAGCGGAGGTCGTCGGCCAGTTCCGCGAGTTGGCTTCCGATGCTGCTCCGGTGAAGGCTCTGGCTGCGTTCTGGGCGTATGAGTCCCAGGTTCCGCGCATCGCCAAAGAAAAAGCCGCTGGACTTCGCAATCGCTATGGCATGGGAGACAGCGCCTGCGCTTACTTCGACCTTCATGCCGTCGTGGACGAACACCACAGCAAGGTATGGGCGGACGAGATTGACACGCTGCTGGCGGAAGGCGCCAGCTCGAGTGATGCGCTGGAAGGCATTCAAACCGCCGCCAGCGAACTCTGGAAAGCGCTGGACTACGTGGAAGCCGCACGGTTGCAGCAACGGCAACAAGCGGCAATCCAGTAGTCTGGTTAGAATACCGGGACTAAGCAATGTTCAGGGCGACACCTTTACGGGAAAGTCTGTCATCCTGAGCGAAGCGAAGGATCCCCGGAATGTGTGCAGTATCAGGATGTCCGCAGCCTTTCTGTAGATTGCTACCTGGTGGGTTAGCTGCCAGGTATCGGCGCGCTCTCGTTTCTGAGCATTCAATCATCTCGCCCCTGTTTTCCACAAAATTTCCTTGCCTCTCATGCAATAAAATTAACGCAAGCCATGTCCCAATTCGTTCACCTGCACCTGCACACCGACTATTCCATGCTGGATGGCGCCTGCGACATCGACAAACTGGTCGCGCGCGCCAAGCAACTCGGCATGCCCGCCGTGGCCATGACGGATCACGGCAACATCTTCGGTGCGTTCCACTTTTACAATTCCGCCAAGAACGAAGGCATTAAGCCGATCATTGGGTGCGAGCTTTACGTCTGTAAAAAGGATGACCACCGCATCGACCGCACGCCTCCCGAGGGCGACACCTACAATCACCTGCTGGTGCTTGCGGAAAATGACGAAGGCTATCGCAATCTGGTGAAGATTACCTCCGAGGCATCAATGCATGGCTTCTATTACAAGCCTCGCATCAGCAAGGCCTTCCTCGCCGAGCATAGCCGCGGACTCATTGGACTCTCCGGCTGCCTGAAGGGCGAAGTCGCTGAGAATCTCATGGAAGGGAACTACGCTGCAGCTCGCAATGCGGCGGGGCAGTTCTCGGAAATATTCGGCGCGAAAAATTTCTTTATCGAGATCCAGGACCAGGACATTGAGCTGGAAAAGAAGATCAACCCGGACCTGAAAAAACTCTCGTCTGAGCTTGCGCTGCCACTCGTCGCCACCAACGATAGCCACTATCTCTGTGAAGACGACTGGCATGCGCAGGACGTCATGGTGTGCATCCAGACGGGTAAGTCCATTCATGACACCAACCGCATGAAGTTCCAGACGCGGCATTTCTATGTAAAGAGCTATCAGGAAATGCTGCGAATGTTCGGGGATACCCCCGAGGTGCTCACGCGCACCCTCGACATAGCCGAGCGCTGCAATCTGAAACTCTCTAAAATCCCCAATCCCTTTCCGCATTTTGAAGTGCCCGCAGGCTTCACCCTTGATACCTACTTCGAGCACATCGCGCGTGAGGGCTTCGCACGCAGGCTCGAGAACATCCGACGCCTCGAACAGCAAGGCCACTTAAAGCACGCCATCAGCGAGTATGAGCAAAGGCTGGCCTGGGAGATCAGCATCATCCAGCAGATGAAGTTCCCGGGATACTTCCTGATTGTCTGGGACTTCATTCACTGGGCCAAGGAACGCGGCATTCCCGTGGGCCCGGGCCGCGGTTCTGCAGCTGGCTCGCTGGTCAGCTATTCCATGGGAATCACCGACATCGACCCGCTGCAAAACGAATTGCTTTTCGAGCGCTTCCTCAACCCCGAGCGTGTGTCCATGCCCGACATTGACGTGGACTTCTGTATGAACCGCCGTGGCGAGGTCATCGATTATGTTACCCGCAAGTACGGACGCGAGAATGTCGCCCAGATCATCACCTTCGGCACCATGGCCGCAAAGGCTGCTATCAAAGATACCGGCCGGGCCATGGCGATCCCGTACAACGAAGTAGACCGCATTGCCAAGATGGTGCCTGCCCAGCTCAACATCACCATCGAAAAGGCACTGGCGGACTCCCCGCCGCTTCAGCAGGCGTATGAAAGTGATGCCCAGGTCAAAGAGTTAATCGATACCGCTCTTAAACTTGAAGGACTGGTGCGCAACGCCGGAGTGCACGCGGCGGGCGTGGTGATCTCTCCCCAGCCGCTTACCGATTTGTTGCCGCTGCACAAAACCAAGAACGATGAAATTGTGACCGCCTTCGATATGAAGGCGGTCGAAAAGATGGGTCTGCTCAAGATGGACTTCCTTGGGCTGACCACGCTGACCATCCTTACTGACGCTCTGGCGCTCATCCGCGCCAAGAACCCTGACCTGGATCTGGAGACATTACCTCTCGACGATACCGCCACCTACGAGAAGGTCTTTCATGCTGCGCTCACCAGCGGCATCTTCCAGTTTGAGTCCCAGGGAATGCGCGACGTGCTGCGCCGCTACAAGCCCACCACCATCGAGGACCTGACCGCTCTGAACGCGCTCTACCGTCCCGGCCCGATCCAGGGTGGCATGATCGATGACTTTATCGAGCGCAAGTGGGGCCGCCGCAAGATCGAATACGAGATGCCCGAGCTGGAAGAGATTTTGAAGGAAACCCTCGGCGTCATCGTGTATCAGGAACAGGTGATGCAGATTGCCAACCGGCTGGCGGGCTACTCACTCGGTGAAGCCGATCTGTTGCGCCGCGCCATGGGCAAGAAGATCGCCGAGGAGATGGATGCCCAGCGCGAGCGCTTCGTGCAGGGCGCGCTGGAACGGAATTATCCTAAGCAAAAAATCGAAAAGATTTTTGACCTGATGGCGCAGTTCGCTGGATACGGCTTCAATAAATCGCACTCTGCTGCCTATGCGTTGCTGGCCTACCAGACGGCATATCTCAAGACGCACTACCCCGTGGAATTCATGGCCGCATTGCTGACATCGGAAACGGGCAACACCGATAGCGTGGTGAAGTACATCAACGAGTGCCGCGAAATGAGCATTCCAGTGGTACCGCCGGACATCAATGTAAGCGATGCCAGCTTCACTCCGCACGGCAATTCCATTCGTTTTGGCCTGGCTGCCATCAAGAACGTCGGCCAGAACGCCATTGAATCGATCGTGTCGGCGCGAAAGGAACTAAAGCAATTTCGGTCATTCTTTGAGTTCTGCGAGAAGGTAGACCTGCGCCTGTTGAATAAGCGCGTGATCGAGTCCCTGATCAAATCCGGAGCCATGGACGCCCTGGGCAGCCGCTCACAGCTCATGGCTGTGATCGACAAGGCTATGGAGCGCGCGCAAAAGTCCGCACGGGATGCCGAGTCAGGGCAGCATGGCCTGTTCGGGGTTTTCGACGACACTCCCCAGCACCTTGCCGACAACGGCAAGCTTCCCGACATTCCCGAGTGGGACGAGCACCAGCGGCTTGCCTGCGAGAAAGAGATACTAGGCTTCTTCATCACCGGTCATCCGCTCCAGAAGTATCAGGAGAAGCTGGAATCCCTCGGCGCGCTCTCCACTTCGGATGTTTGCGCTCTTACAAGAAGCACAGGAAAAGACGAAACCATTGCCACTGCCGGCATTATCACCAATGTCCGCGTGCTCAAATCCAAGCGTGGAGACTTCTACGCCCAAGCGGTACTCGAAGACATGGAAGGCACGGTGGAGATGATCGTTTTTCCTGACGCCTACAAGCGCCAGTCCGAAAAGTTGAAGCTGGAAGTGCCGGTGCTGGTTCGAGCCGGAGTCCGCGTCGAGGAAGACACCAACCCCAAGATCACCGTCACGGAGATTACTCCGCTGGAAGAAGTGAAGGTCCGCCTGCCTCGCTCAATTCGCATTCAAATCCCGCTCAGCTCCGCTACTCCAGAGAGCGTGGACGAATTGCATGCCTTTTGCGTCTCTCGCCCAGGCGAGGCGAAAGTGTTGTTCGATGTGGCCCGCGAAGGCGACTTTATGGCCGTGATGGAAGCGGAGCGATATAATGTGCTGCCGGACAGAGCCTTCTTCGCGCGCGTGGAAGAGTTGTTCGGGCGCGGCAGTGTGCGTGTGATTGACTAATGTCAGGAGCTGGCCCGCAACGGGCGACAATGACAGATTCTTCAGCCAAAGCTGAAAACGAACTGGAACGCATCGAGCAGCAGATAGGGCATCTGCAGGGCGCCGCTGCCGCGAATCCCGACGCGCAGAAGCAGGTGCAGCAGCTGCATGAGCAGGTTAGCGCGCTTCGCCGCCAGCTTGAGTCTAACTTTCTGGCTTGGCGCAAGACGGAGCTGGCGCGTCATCCCCAGCGCCCCTCCACGCTCGATTACCTCGAACGCATCTTCACCGATTGGACGGAGCTGCACGGCGACCGTGCCTTTGCCGACGACCATGCCATCATCTGCGGCATGGCTCGTTTTCACGGCGAGCAAGTAGCCGTCATCGGTCATCAGAAAGGGCGCGACACCAAGGCCAAGGTGTACCGCAACTTCGGCATGCCCAACCCCGAAGGCTACCGCAAGGCGCTGCGCATCATGCGCCTCGCGGAAAAATTTGGTCGTCCCATTCTCACCTTCGTGGATACTCCCGGCGCCTATCCCGGCTTGGGCGCAGAAGAGCGCGGACAGGCGGAAGCTATTGCTCGCAACCTGCGGGACATGGCAATGCTGGAAGTTCCCATCGTCAGCACCGTCACTGGCGAAGGCGGCTCCGGGGGAGCCTTGGCAATCGCCGTTGCTGACCGTGTCCTGATGTTGGAAAACAGCGTGTATTCGGTGATCTCTCCCGAAGGCTGCGCTTCCATCATGTGGCGCGATGCCACCAAAAAAGAATTGGCTGCGCAGGCGCTGCGCATCACGGCGCTCGATTTGTCTGAGATGGGCTGCATCGACGGCGTCATTCCCGAGCCGGAAGGCGGCGCTCACGAAGACCACGACAAGGCCGCAGCATTTCTTGATTCCGCGCTTCAGGCCGCGCTTGCGGAACTTAAGCCGCTTTCAACCACAGAATTGCTGGAAGCGCGCTACCAGCGATTCCGCAACATCGCGCAGTTCTACCGCGTGGAATAACTCTTCCTGGCGCGTGAACGAACACTCCCAACATGCTCGCAGCGCGTCTGAAAAAGACGCATCTGAAAAAGAAAAGATGCTTGCGGGCGAGCTCTACAATCCCAACGCCCCGGAGATTCAAGCCGATCTCGCTGTAACCAGTGCGTGGCTTGCCCGCTACAACGCTTCCGCGACTTTGCCGAAAGCCGAGCAGTACAAGCTGCTCGCGGAGCGTCTGGCTTATGTAGGAGAAGGCGCGGTCGTCCGGCCCCCATTCTTCTGCGACTATGGCTTCAACATCTCGCTGGGTGCAGGCGTCTCCCTGAACTTTAACTGCGTGATCCTCGACGTGGTCCAAGTCACCATCGGCGACCGCACTCAGATTGGCCCTGGTGTCCAAATCTATGCCGCCGATCATCCCCGCGATTCGGCCCAGCGCCGTGCGCTGCTGGAGTTGGGCCGGCCAGTGCGTATTGGCAGTGACGTTTGGATCGGTGGAGGAGCCATCATTCTTCCCGGTGTGAAGATTGGCGATAACGCGATTATCGGCGCGGGCAGCGTGGTGACGCGTGATGTTGCCGAAGGAGCGACGGTGGTAGGGAACCCCGCGCGCCAGCGCGATTGATCGACGAACTCCTTCCGCAAACCCCAATTTTGGCCGCATGTTTTATAATTGACTACTAACTCCTACCTTTGTTTTCGCAGTGGGGCGTGACAGAAAATCATATTTCAAGGACGGTCCATCGATGGCTACCACGGACATAGGCGCGCAAGAGCTCGCCAGTCGGGTCGAGCAACGGCGCGTCGTCAACGATTTCAGTCTCCAGGTTGCAACGGTCAACGGCTCCGGTTCCCAGTCAGCGAACACCATTCTCCTTCGGACCATCTTTCAGATGGGAGTCCCTGTTTCCGGCAAGAATCTGTTTCCTTCCAACATTGCTGGGCTGCCAACGTGGTATACCATCCGCGCCAATAAAAAGGGCTACATTGGCCGCAAGAAGGAAATTGACTTCCTGATTGCCATGAACCCTGAAACCGCCCGCGAGGATGTTCTGGGGCTCGCTCCCGGCGGTGCCGTGCTCTATGACGAGCCACTGAAGCTCAATGAGCTGCGCAGCGACCTTATTTTCTATTCCGTTCCTTACGACAAGCTGGTAGCAGCCGTCTGCCCGGATGCCAAGCTCCGCAAGCTGGTCAAGAACATGATCTACGTTGGCGTGGTCGGCTGGCTTCTCGGCCTCGACATGGCGGAGACAGAAAAGGCCATTCGCAAGCAGTTCGGCAAAAAAGTTAAGGCCGCGGAGCTGAACATTAACGCTGCGCGCGCTGGTTACGAGTACTCCTCCACCACGCTCACCAAGTCGGATCCATTCTGGGTAGAGCGCATGGATAAAAACCAGGGCAAGATCATCATCGACGGAAACGCCGCCGCCGCTCTGGGCTGCATGTTCGCCGGGGTCACGGTCGTGACCTGGTACCCCATCACTCCGTCATCGTCACTGGTGGAAACCCTCATCGATTACATGAAGGAATACCGGATCGGTCCTGATGGTAAAGCCAGCTTCGCCATCGTGCAGGCGGAAGACGAGCTTGCCGCCGTGGGCATGGTGCTGGGCGCTGGTTGGGCTGGGGCACGGTCGATGACCTCTACGGCGGGTCCGGGAGTTTCGCTTATGTCCGAGTTCGCCGGCCTCGGCTACTACGCCGAAGTTCCGGGAGTTATCTGGGACATCCAGCGCGTCGGTCCCTCCACCGGGCTTCCCACACGCACCGCGCAGGGTGACGTGCTGAGCACTGCGTTTCTCTCCCACGGGGACACCAAGCAAATCCTGCTGTTTCCTGGGTCAGTGAGCGAATGCTTCGTCATGGCGCAGGATGCGTTCGACTTGTCGGAGCAGTTCCAGACGCCGGTGTTCGTGCTCTCTGATCTCGATCTCGGCATGAATAACTGGATGTCCGATCCGTTCCCCTACCCGGAGAAGCCCATCAAGCGCGGCAAGGTGCTGAGTAAGGAAGACCTCGACCGCTTGGGTGGTTTCGC
>JBFXAV010000006.1:0-16062 GCA_050183935.1 Candidatus Korobacteraceae bacterium
TGCAGGCGTTCCTGTTGGGAGGGGGATACGGTGTGTCCCGCGTCGCGGCCATCGAAGCAGCCGGCCGAGTTGAATGTGCCGGTTGCGCCCTCGACGTGATCCAGAAGGAACTTGAGAGTCTGGCCTTGGTGATGTAACTGAGCGGGTCGGTGACACCCGATCAGTGTTCCTGAGACCGAACGGAAATGCCGGGCAAACTTGCCCGGGTTTTGCTTTGCCTGGAGCGCCCTTCGCGGGAAGTTCGGCAGAGTTCCTGGAGGGCAGGTCGTAAACTATCCCTAACACTAAACTATCTCTAACACATGGTTCTTGGCGAAACCATTTCGATTGTGCGGGACTCCTTTCGCGCCTACCGCGTGCGCTTCCTGCTGACTGCTCTCGGCATGGTGATGGGCACCGCCTCCCTCATTCTGGTCGTGACGGTGGGACTCACCGGGAAGCAGTACATCATCAGCCAGATCCAAAACATCGGCGCGAACATGATCTACGTGGAGTTCGAGGGCGCGGCCGAGCGAGTAGGGCAGGTGGACGCAGACTTCCTCACCATCCACGACCTGGCGGCAGTACGCCAGCAGGTGAGCGGGATTCAAGCAGCGTCGCCAATGGTGGCGCTGAGCGACGCAGTCTCCACCGGGAGTGGCCGGGAGCGTGACGTCCTGATTCTTGGGGTCAGCGACGAGTATCGCATTGTGCGCAGCCTTACGGTTCTGGCAGGGCGCTTCTTCGATAAGGAAGATGTCCGCATGCGCAATAAGGTGCTGGTGGTGACCCAGGAGTTTGCCCGCCAGCAGTATGGAAGCGAGCAGGCCGCGGTGGGCAGCGTGGTGCGAATCAGCGGCCTGCCGTTCACCATTGTGGGTGTTTTCAAGGAGAGCGTGGAGACATTCGGACAGTCGGAAATCAATACCAACTCGCTGGTCATGCCTTATACAGTGGCGCGCTACTTCGTCAACTCTGACCGGGTAAAGCAGCTATTTTTTTCGGCCGCCAACGCGGCGGATGTGCCGTCGATTACGCGAGAAATCGAGAAGGTGGTGGTAGCGCGGCATCGGGCGGAGTCGGAATACAAAGTCAGCAATCTCACTGAGCTCATCTCGGTAGCGGATCGCGTGGCAAACGCCTTAACAATTGTGTTGTTGCTGATTTCCACCATCACGCTGGCCGTGAGTGGTGTAGGGATTATGAACATCATGCTGGCGAGCGTAAGCTCCCGCATCCGCGAGATTGGAGTACGCAAGGCGATTGGGGCCACCACCCATGACATTCGTTTTCAGTTCCTGGCGGAGGCAGTCTTTATCTCGCTGCTGGGAGGGCTGATTGGAATCGCAATGGGGCTCTCGGTGCCACTTTCGTTGCGTTTCCTGACCGGATATGCAGTCCCGGTCTCTGGCCTTTCGGTGCTGATTGCGCTTGTCGTTTCGACTCTGGTTGGAATCCTTTTTGGTACAGTTCCAGCTTCGCGGGCGGCGCATCTGGATCCCGTAGAGTCCCTCAAGTACGAATAATCCTCAACCGGTTTTCCTGTTGCCCGCGCTGCCTGCCTGGTCCACGTTTTGTTCCTTACCTTTTTCCTGATTGGTGCCAGCCTTCGCCCCGTGGCTGTTGCTCGTCTTTGCACCATGGCCGGTTGCTGTCCAGGGCGACCAGTCTCGGAAGGGGTACGCCTGTGATCTCGACGCCCACTGCTGAAAAATAGGCAGGCGGGAGGCGGGAAGCGAATGGGCCCGCTGCTGCAGGTCGAAAGAGCGCAGATAGTCGCGAATGATCTGCGGCATGGTCATACGCAAAGCTGCGGAAAAGTTTTGCTCCGCCATGGCATGCTGCTTCTCGGGAGAAGTGAGCAGGCTGGTGAGGCGGTCGGCCAGTCCTTCAGGGTCGCCGATGGGGAAGAAGTCCACTGCCATACGCTCGTCAGCGGCCATGTCGCGGAACTCGGTGATGTCAGAAGAGATGATAGGCACGCCGTACTGGCAGGCCTGGTGCGCGGGGCCGCTGGAACCTGTAGAAGAGTTATAAGGAAGCGCCACCACGCTGGAATTCTTGTAGAGCTCAGGAATGTCGTCTTCAGCCACATATCCCAAAAATTCGTAACGATCGTTGCCGCGACACTTCTTGGCGAAGGATTCCCAATAGCCGGGAGTAGTGTGGTGATTGGCTCCCGCTACCACCAGCTTCGCGTTGGGTACTTGTTCCAGCACTTTCGGGAAAGCATCAAAGAGGCACTCCAGGCGCTTGTACGTCCCCCAGTGGCCGATTGCCAGGATGCGGTGATCGGGGTTGCCGCGACGGGGGAAATCCGGATACTCAGGCCTGGCTCCCAGAATTCCGTGGGAACGGAAGTGGACCTCGCGTGCCTTATACCGCTCAATGAGAGTTCGCCGGTAGGCCGGAAGCAGCACGGTGGTGGAATTCGAAAGCAGCAACATTCGCGTGGCCACCGAGCTTGCAGCGCGGAACAGGCGCTCGGCCTTGATATTCGCCGACCTCATATCCACGTGCTCCATGATGTGGTGAAGCGTGACGTGGGTTCGATAGCCGGCGGCTCGGGTGATGGCCGGAATGCAAAGTCCCGAGAATGCGGCGATGGGATGTTGCTGGGTGGCAAACGTGGAGAACACCAGGTTGAACCACACCACGTCGGGCTGAATCTCGCGCAGGGCCTTGAGTATGCGCAGTTGGTTGGTGCTGCTGTTGAACTTCCAGCAGCGCACGACGTCGAAATCCGGCAGCTCGGAAGCAATGGACAAAGGATTGCCGTCAGCGTCGGTGGCGAAGTCCACACTTTCGAGAACATCACCGAGCACGGTAAGGCTGATCAGCGGATTCTGTTGTAACTCGCGTGCGAGATGGAGCCCGTATTCGTTGAGCTGCCGACCGCTCGGGGGGAACGCAGTTACCAGGCAAATTCTCATAATAAGCAAAGGTTCAGAACAGGGTCACGCGCACGATCGGCAGGTATGTGGATTGCCGTCCACCCGCAAAGTTGAAGAAGTGTTGCTGCTGCAGGCCGACGGAGAAGCGCAGTGGGTAGTCGATGGGCACCTGCTCGCCACCGTCTTCGTGGGTACGCCGTAGCGCGCGAACATAGGAGACAAAGACGCCGCTCATAGCGTTGTCATATTCATGAATTCCCATTCCGCGCGAGTAGGAAAAGCTTCCGTCCACTTGCCAATTGCGAGTGGCCCGATAGGTGAAGTCCACGGCAGGGCGCAAGGCCTGTCCCATGACGTAGTCACGATCCTGCACACGCCAGCCGCGGATATATTCGGCAACTGCGCGCAAGCGGAGGGATTCTCCAAACTGCCGTTCCAGCCCTCCGTAAGTTGAGGTACTGAACCACTCACGCGGCATTGGATCGAAGAGCAGGTCGCGTACCCAGTATCCTGTGATCAGCGCCGTCTTGCCCCACGGGCGACCGACGCGAAACTCCAGTCGCCCGCTCAAATCGCGCGAGCTGAATGTGTTGTCTGTGAATGGCCCTGACTCGTGGATTCCATATCCCGAGATCGAAAGCCAGTTACCCAAAGAATTCGTGGAGAAATACAGGAACTGGCGAAAGAGGTTTTGATTCATCTGCTCAGGAGCTTTTTGGTCACGGCGAATTGTGTACTGGAGTCCGGTGTTGAAAGAAATACTGTTGCGTCCCATGCGCAGCACCGGGTTTAAAGCTCCGTTGAAGGAGTAGTCGTAAGTATTGCGATCGGTAATGACATTCTGCGCAGGGAGCGAAATTTGTCCGCGTGAATTGCGCAACTGGAAAAACCCACTGATCGTCGGTATTCCTTCTTGATGGATGCGGTAGCTGTTGGTCCAACGAGTTTCAATAGTGTGACGCGGAGGTGGCATTCCGCCAAAGAAGCGGGAGTCCATGGCGTAAATCGTCGCGTCTTCGAACTCAGGAACGATGGAAAAGTCGCTAAGAAGGCTGAAACGTTCGTTGATGCGCAAGCCCTCCTGTCCGGCGAGTTCTTCAAGCTGCCGCGCAGCGGTGGTATCCTCGCCGGAGACAATTTCAGCTCGGGCGAAGGCGGTCAGGGCTCCCACATCTTCGCGGCGCTGCCGCAGCAGGTTGGCGCGGGCAAGCATATAGTCGTAGTTGTGCTGCAAATCCTCGGGATTGCCAAGGCTCGCAAGCTCCGCTTCTGCGTTGCCATGATTGCCGTGGGCGAGGTAGGTATTGGCAAGCGCGATGGCGACGGTCTCCTGCGGCGCTCCGGCATCGCGAGCGCGCTGGAACATGCGCTCCGCGAGTTCAAAGTCTTTCATGCGCAGGAAAAGATCTCCCGCCTGCATGAGATGTTCCAGCGTGATAGGGGAGGCCTCGCCAATTCGTGATTCGGCGAAGGCAAGACTTACCTGCTCGCGAGCGGCATCATCTTCGCCATAGCTCTGCATGGCGCGGGCGACTGCAAGGCGTGCCTCGATGCGGTCGGAGTCGGGAGCATCCAGCGCGCGCGAAAAGCGCTCCATGGCTGCTTGGCGATTGCCAAGAATCAGAAGCGCGTTGCCGGTGGAGATCAGGATTCCAGTCTGTCCGGCGGATTGTTTCTCCGCCTCCTCTATATAGCGCAACGTTTCCTGGGTGTTCCCCATCTGCGCCTGCGCGTGTGCCATCTGGGCGTAGATGACGGGATCGTTGGGCGAGAGCCGCAGGGCGGAACTGAGCATATCGAACGACTCGCGGTAGCGCCGCAGGTCGTAGAGAACCTCCGCGAGAGCAAGCTCAAGCTTGAGGTCATTAGGACGGAACTCGATCGCAGCACGGTAGGACTCTTCCGCTCGGGTAAGCAGTCCCTGCTGGCGATAGGCCGTGGCGCGTGCCACGTGGGTTGCGCCGGATTCGCCGAGTGATTTCTCGGCTTTCACAAGGTGCTCCAGTGCCACGCGCGGATGGCGCAGCTCCAGTTGGGCATAGGCCAAGCCAAGGTGGGCTTCGCCATTGTCCGGCTCGAACTTCAGGGCTGCGCGGAAGTCTGTCGTGGCCGCTTCGGCATTTTGCAGGTCGTTCAGTATGTACCCACGGTTCACATAGGCAGTGACAATCTTAGGATCGCGTCGCAGGGTTTCGCTGAAGGCTTCATAGGCTTCGTGCAGAAGCGAATTCCGCTTGTAAATGTAGCCTGCGAGCAAGGGAAGGTCGGGTTCGTCAGGCATGAGTTCGATGTATCGGGCTGTCAATTTCAACAGGTCTTCGTAGCGGTCGAGGAAGAGCAAGTCGTAGCCTAGATAAACAACCGCATCGCGATCACGCGGCAGCTTCTGGATGACCTGTTCGCCGACGTGCGCAGATTCCTCGTAGTTGCCAGTCCAGCTTAGGTAGCGTTCTTTCTCGCGCATAACGAAGGGATTCTTGGCTGCATCCGCGCTGGCCCGTTGCAGCCACCCATTGGCAAGCTCGAGTTCGTGGGCCTCGATTCCAGCATTCGCCCCGCCGGCGATGATCATTGGGTTCCGGGCATCGAGGGTGTGCGCTTTTTCGTAAGCTTTCTGCGCATCTTCGAAGCGGCGCAGCGAGGTGTACATATCACCGAGAGCGAGATAGGGAACGTGATTGTCCGGATGAGCATTGGCGAGGCGGTGAAAATACTGTTCGGCGGCTTCGATCTCGCCGAGATCGCGGGCAAGATAGCCGAGCGCTGTGAGCGCGGAGGCATGTCCGGAATCGATGGCGAGAATGTTCTCGTAAGTCCGGCGAGCTTCGGCTTTCTGCCCGAGCTTCCATTGAACTCCTCCGAGTTGCAGAAGGATGTTGGGATCCTTGGGCGCAAGTGAAGCCGCTTCCTTCAGGTCAGCATCGGCGCCAGGGAAGTCGCCAAGGCTTGCCTTAATGGCTCCGCGCATACGCAGGTAATCGGGTCGCTGCGGCTGCTGTACCTGGAGCTGCTGCATGGCGCTGAGCGCAGTGGAGAACTGTTGACGCGCAGATTCGTCGTCACCGTTCTCACGATAAAGCTCTCCCAGATTGATGCGCAGCTGCACCGGGTAGAGCACGCCTTCGTTCACGCTGCCGGGCAAGGACTGAATTGCGAGTGTGTATGCCTTGATTGCATCCGGGATCTGCCGCTGATGGCGGTAGATTTCTCCACGAATGGAGTGGACGCGGTAGTGATTTGCATCGATTGCCGCGGCGCGGTCCAGAAAGGATGTTGCTGTTTCGAAATCGCCGGCCGAAATGTAAGCTCCTGCTGCGGCCAGTTGCAGGTTCAACTGTTGGGGTGCGGCCTGGGCGGCGCTGCCGTATGCCTTGGCTGCCGGCTCGGGCCGGCCTGCCAGTTCGTAGCTATAGCCAATCTCGCCCAGGATGTCAGCTCCGGGATTGCGAATCTGCTCCAGGGCGGCAACGGCTTCGCTGTACTCCTTCACCTCACGGTGGTAGCCGGCAACGGCGCGCAGTACTTCGGGATTTCGCGGATCGCGGCCGCGAGCGCGCTCCAGCATCGCTTTGGCGCGATCTTGCTGGCTGCTGCGCTGGTAGGCAATGGCCATCAGCAGTTCAATGCGGCTGGAGGGCGCAATGGATTCTGCGCGTCCCAGCAGTTGCAATGCGCGCTCATTGTCCCCGGATTGCAGAAACAACTCTCCGGCAACCACGAGTTCATTAGGACGGCGTGGATTGGCGGCAATAACTTTCAGAAGAACAGCTTTCGCATCTTCGGCTCGGCCCATGCGCACGTAGGTCTGGGCCAGGCCGGAGAGTCCTTCTACGGAACCGGGCTGCAATTTCAGGCCGCGTTCGTAAGAGCTTACCGAGAGCGCATGGTTTCCAGTCATCCGGGCCGCATATCCCAGCAAAAACCACAGGTGGGCATCCTGCGGGGCGGCATTGGCCGCGCGCTGGGCATACATGCTGGCGGAGCCGTAGTCACCCCGGCGCAGTGCATCTTCCGCCGCACGAGCCTGGCGCGCGACCTCAATGCTGGACCCCCAGCCGAAGTTCTGGCCGGAACTTCCCGAGCCGCCACGGTTGGCGCGACCGGGCTGCGGTGACGAAGGCGCTGCTTCGCCCGTCTGCGGGGAAATCTCAAATGTTTGGGCCGTCAGCGCAACGCTGAACAGCATGCATGCCCATGCACCGGCAACCAAGCCTGAAGTTCTTTTCACGAGAAAACCACCCAGCGACAGTCTCCGAAAACTGCCTATACTTTTCTTAAGGGACAACCGTTGAGTTTCACCGGCCTGCTATTGCGAGACGTGTTATTCGAAAGATGCGAACTGACGTCCGAAAAGATACGCAGGCCATGCTTCCTTGTTCTCGGATGAGATTTCTTGCAAAAACGCTGTGTGTCTGCGGTAGAGAGTACCCAGGCGGCGAAAAGAGGGAACTTGGATGCCACCCTTGAAGCCGGGAATACACAATCCATTTCCACGATGGAGCAACACGAGCAAATCAATACCACGGAAAACCTATCAGGCCTGCTTGGGAATCCAACCTTCTTGCAACTGTACGCGGTGGAGGAAGTTCGCTTTGAATCCCATTTCCCCTGTGAGTGTCTTGCGCCGCCCTATCCCTCTATTACTGGTATTGCTGGCTGCAGCGGCTGTTCACGGTCCATTGCTGTTGATGCAATTGCCGCTTGGATCATATGACGGCAATTTCCAGGTATTCTTTGCCTCGCACTACGCGAATCACTGGTTTGATCCGTGGAATGAAAAGTGGTTCGGAGGATTTTCGCAGACTACCTATCCCCCCCTGCCGCAGCAGTGGACAGCGTTGTTTTCCTACGTAATTGGCCTGAACCTCGGCTACATGCTGGTGCAGATGATCGCCATCTTGCTGCTGGCGGTTGGCGTGTATCGTTACGCGCGCTTGTGGGTGGATGAGCGGGCAGCAAGCTATGCCGCGCTGGGCAGCGTGTTCTTGGGATCGCTTTCGTTTTTGGTGTATCAGGCCGGGCAGTTGTCCACCACTACGGCGGCGCCGCTGTACTTGAACGCGTTGCCGTATTTCTACGAATGGAGCCGTCGCAGCAAAGGACGCGCGCTCATCAAAGGGCTGGCGCTGACGCTGGCTGGCGCGGCCGCACACCACGTCACGTTATTGTTTGGCGCTGTGTTGTTTGCGCTTCCAGTGCTGTGGCTTGCGGTGATGGACCGCAATCGCGAAGGCGAGGACCGTTCCGCCGCAGGCGTGATTTCGCGCGCCATGGTCTTCGGAGCGATTGCCGCCGTGGGTGCGGCCGCAGTCCTGCTTCCGTACTTCGTCTCCCTGTGGCACAACCCGATTGAACAGGTTCCAATCCCTCACGCCAGCCGCGCCAACTATCTGCTGAATCCGGAGTGGGGACTGAACTACTGGGTTATTCCGTATGGCGCGCTGATTCTGGCGCTTCCATTCGTATTTCTGCGTGGATCGAAGGATCCGCGGCTGCGCCCTCTGCTTGTGGGGTTCTGGCTGACGTTTCTGTTCGGCCTTGGCGGAACCACGCCTGTGCCGCGCCTGCTGCTCGGACGGGCATGGGAAGTGCTGACGTTTGAGCGCTTCAGTTTCTGGGCGACGATTATGGTACTGCCGTTCGTGGGAGTGCTGGCGTCCGAACTGATCGACCGCTTCCGGCAAAAAGCGGTAGTGGCGCTCGCAGTTGGGGCAATAGCGACGGCCGCCCTCGCCGTTGGATGGACAACGTACCGCCCAATCAACTTTGACAACCAACTCAAAGTGGAAGACGTTGCCACCTGGCTGAACCGCGACGGACACGACAACTACCGCTACCTGACACTCGGATTCGGAAACCAGCTCTCGCGGCTCTCGACGTATACGAACGCAGCGACGGTGGATGGAGACTACAACTCCGCGCGCATGCTGCCGGAGATGACGCAACACGGGGCAGCTCAGCTTACCAACTCCAAATACTACGGCGCAGCCGGCATGGAATCTTTGCGCTCCATGCTGAAGCACGCGGATCGTTATGGGCTCAAGTGGGTGTTCGTGCGCGATCCTTTCTACGAGCCATTGCTGGCTTTTGCGGGATGGCGGCGTGTGGACTCGTTGAACTGGAACACCGTGGGCGTGTGGGCCAAGGATGATGTGCCTCCCGCGCAGCCCATTGAACTCAACGCTCGTCCTGCGCCGTGGGAAGGCATGGCGTGGGGCACGTTACCGATGGCGGCGAGCCTTCTGGCTATCTTTCTTGTGATCGCTCTGCCGGAACGCAGGCGCAGCGATGAAGTCATTGAGTTCCCAGCAACCGCACCGGAGACTGCTTATTTGCGGGGGGTGAAGTAATGGGCCGCGCCATTGGTCTTGTCCTCGCAATCGCAACCATTTTGCTGGTAACAGTGGGGACCCTATTCCCTGCGCGCGTCACCACTACCTACATTGCGGGTGCGGGAACCAGCGCGTTCCAGTCAGCGGAGACGCCGGAAGCAGCGGTGCGTTCGCTCCTCGATAACGTTCGTCAGCGCCGGTATGCAGAAGCATATCGCTTTCTTGCAAACCAGCAAGAAGTCGAACAGAGCGCCTTTGCCAACGACCTCATTGGAACCCATGGCAACCTGCGTACCTATTCGGCGCTGGAGCCTTCCGAGGTAAAAGTATTGAAGCAGTCGGATGGTGAGGCCATGGTACGCGCCGATCTGAAATGGGCGACCGGCGTGGGCGGCTTTTACGACACTCGCGATCTGAAGGTAGTGAAGCAGGGCAGTGAATGGAAAGTGGTCTGGCCGGTGCGGCTGGAACCCAAGGTTCCTCCGCAGGTGATTCCGGTGACCTATCTGCGCTGGGACGTGATCCAGCGCGGCGGTGGTGACGACTGGGGAGCGCAAAACGTTGAAGGGCCGCGTGTGCGCATTACCTCCATGCGTGCCGTGCCGAGCGCAGATACGGTTGTGATTTTAGGCGAGATCATTAACGAAGACACCATTCCTGCGTGGGTCTCCGTAGGCGCTACTTTGGTGGGCCAGAAGGACGAGGTGCTGGGCCAGGAGAACAGCTTCGATAAAACGCTGCATACCCTCCTTCCCAAAGAGGTATCTCCCTTCCGCATCGATTTTCCCGGCGTGCAGCTTGCGCAGGTGAAGAGTGTGCGTATGCAGCCCAATGCGTCCCTGGTACCGGCCTCGGCGGACCCGGTAATCGCCGTCCTGAATCAGCGCCTGGAAACCAATGGCCAAGGACAGCAGGTGCTCGCTGGAGAACTGCTCAATGAAAGCGGCCAGGTCGTGAATATCCCTCATGTGATTGCCACCTATTACAACAACAATGGGCAGATTGTCTGGGTGGAGGATGGTTACGTAGACCGCGCTTTGCTACCGCAGAATCCAGTGCCGTTTTCCGTGCAGGTTCCGGAGAACATTGCCAAACAGGTACAGAGCTACCGCGTGGTAGTGAACCACTACAGCGCCGGGCGGATGAACTGATGACTGCGCTGAGGAGAGCGGTTCTGCTGGTCGCGGTTAGTTGCTTGTTGGCGCAGGTTGCCGCATCACAGCAACTGGAAGTGCCTAAGAGTATGGCGGCCGGCAAGGAGGTGCGGATTCAGAGCTCCGGCCAGGGTTCCGGGACGCTGTATATCGCCGGTCCTGGAGGAGTACTCAAGCAAGAAGTAAAGCTTGGCGCCGAGGTTCCAATTGCTCCGGAAATTTTCGAGCAGGCAGGTCGGTACACGGCAATTCTGCGAGTTGGAGACCGGTCCTCCGCGAAGCAGTTCTGGGTGACTTCCGGTGAGCCTTCCCAGCTTACGTTTCTGGCAAGGCCGTCCCGCCTTCCAGTTTCGGTTGCTGGCGGGATCAGTGGAGTGGCGTATGTGTTCGATGGCTACGGCAACCTGCGAATGGAGCCAACACCAGTGAAGTTTGAGCTGGCGCTGGGGAACGCTCCCGGTGTTTCTCGCACGGTTGCAACCAAGAATGGAGTGGCCTGGACGCGCGCCGACGCAGGCCGCAGCCAGGGCGCCGCACAGTTTGTCGCATCGGTTGGCAAGGCCACGGAGCGACGCGTGGTGCAACTGGTGGCGTCGGATCCCTGCGACCTACGGATGCAGGCTTCGCGGGTACGGGCGGGCATTGAGATTCGCACTACGCCAGTCCGCGATTGCAGCGGAAATCCAGTGCCGGATGGAACCATTGTGACGTTCACTGCCGTGACTGCAAGCGGCCGGTCAAGCGTGGATGCCCGCATCAAGCGTGGAATTGCCACGGCGACGCTTCCGTTGAAGGAATCGGCGCTTGTTTCCGTAGCTTCCGGTGTGGTGATGGGAAATGAGATTCGGGTCGGAGGCGTGCGGTGAGAGTGGGTATAGGTAACAAGCTCCTGCTTTGCTTTCTGGTGCTCCTGATCACGGCGACCAACAGCAGCGCACAGCAGGCCAGTCAGGATTTGGTGGAACTCAGTGCCGTGGGGGCCGGGCCGCGCGAGATGCAGGAGGCTACACGGCAGTCTATCGCGCGTGCCTATGGTCGTGCGTGGGAAACCTTGTCGCGTGCCCTGGCCGAGAACCGCGAGGATCTGCTGGATTCTGCTTTTCTGGGTTCAGCCCGCGATGCTTTGGTGCAGTTAGTCAGGCATCAGAAGGCAACTGGAATACGTCAAAGGTACGTAGATCGCGGGCATAAAGCAGAGGTTCTGTTCTATTCGCCGGAAGGATTGTCAGTCCAACTTCGCGACCGCGCGCAGTTTGAACTGCAAGTACTGGATGGCGAGTCGGTCGTACATCGCGAGCAAGTGACCGTAAGCTACATCGCACTGCTCAGCCCGACGGAGGTCACATGGAAAGTCCGGGTATTACAGGCAGTGCCCGAAACAACGGAAGGCGCCTCCGCGGGCGCAAAGCCAGCACAAATCTTTTCAAGGATGAGGGCCCCCGGCGAATGATTTCGGTTGCGATCCCGATTTACAACGAAGAAGAAATCCTCCACCTGCTGCACGAGCGGGTTTCCAGCGTAATGAACGGCATTGGCGAGCCGTGGGAGGTGGTGTACGTCAACGATGGCAGCAAGGACGCCACGTTCCAGCTCCTGCTCGAGCTTCAAGCGCGGGACCCGCATGTAGTCGTCGTGGACCTTTCGCGGAACTTCGGCCATGTGGGCGCGCTAACTGCGGGCCTGCAGACCGCGCGCGGAGATGCCGTCGTGATCATGGATGGCGACCTTCAGGATCCGCCAGAAGTCATCCCGGAGATGGTGGACGCGTGGCGCTCAGGCGCGCAGGTGGTGACTACCATTCGGCGTTCGCGCAAAGAGAGCCGCAAGCACCTGGCTTTGCTTTTTGCCGCCTGGTATCGCGTGCTGGGAATGATGTCGGAGTATCCCATTCCCTTGAACTCGGGAATCTTCGGCCTGATGGATCGCAAGGCACTGGACGCGTTTAACGCGCTTCCGGAAGTGAATCGCTACCTCCCAGGCGTTCGCGCATGGATTGGATACCGCACGTCCATTGTTTACTACGACCGCGACGACCGCGCTGGTGGAGAAGGCAAGCTGAACATCGCCAGCCGTATCAAGTACGCGTGGGACGCAATCACCGGCTACAGCATGAAGCCGATTCGCTTCATGACTTACGCCGGAGCGGCAGCGATCATGTTCGGATTGCTGTTCGCCATGGTGATGCTCGCATTCGGTGGCTCCTCTTCGCACGGAACGACAGCTGCGGTGTTCTTCATGGGCGGCGTGCAACTCGTCTGCGCTGGCGTGCTGGGGGAATATATCGGGCGAATCTATGATCAGGTGCGGCAGCGTCCGCTGTCGCTCATCAATCACGTCTATCGCTCTGAAGCGGTTTCAAATCGCGAGCATGAGGCCGAAGACGCTCATATTGCGGCCTGAATCATCCGTGGATCGGAAGCTTGCGGATGCTTGTCCGCCTCGTGCAGCGGGCGTGCAAGGGAAGGACTGTAATCATTAGATTGCTCTCAAATGCGGGAGTAAGGCGGAGGCCGGAGCTTGCCAGCGGCGCGATGTCCGCTGCGGTGGCATTGCTGGGGCTGCTGCTGGCGCTGTTTCTTGCCGGATGCCATCGCGGCAACATTCATCAGACACTGCGCAAGAGCATTGCAAATCCTCCTTCGCCGACGGTGCTGGCCGTATACGAGCCCTGGTTTGGCGACCGTGATCACATCCAGGTGGGTTATTCCAGCCAGGATCCAGTGGTTCTCCGGCAGCAGGTGCAGAAGGCCAGGGACATCGGAATCTCGGCGTTCGTGGTGGATTGGTATGGCCAGCGTAAGGCGTTCCTCGATGGCGCGTACGCGAAACTTCAGGAAGTGGCTGCGGAAAGCGACTTCAAAGTCATTCTGATGTATGACGAGCCGGAGGGCTTGCCCCGCCAGGCAACGGAGTACGCCCTTACGTCTCTGCAGTATGCATATGAGAACTACGTTGGCCCCGCAGCGCCGCATCGCAAGGCGTACTTTACCTATGAAGGACGTCCGGTGCTGTTCGTGTGGCCACGCCACACCGATACAGACTGGGCACGCATCCGAAAATATCTGCAAACCTGGGAATCGCCTCCCCTGCTGATAATTCAGGACGCGTACCCTCGCCATTCCGATGTGTTCGACGGATACTTTGCTTGGGTGCAGCCGGGGGAAAAAGGCTGGAAGCCTGACGGCAGCAACCGTGGCCTGGAGTATCTAGAGGGCTTTTACCAGCGGATGCAGCGTGACCACTCCGCCAAAATCGCGGTCGGAGCGGCGTGGCCGGGATTCGACGATAAACTGGCTTCCTGGGGGCAGGGCCGCTACATGGACGCCCGTTGCGGCCAGACTTTCGACGATACCTTGCGGTTGTTCCGGCGTTACTACGACAAGAGCAATCCATTGCAGTTCCTGCTGGTAGTGACCTGGAACGACTATGAAGAGGGAACTGCAATCGAGCCCGGTATCAGTCGCTGCCGCGAGCAACAGTCCCCAGCCCAGCGTTCCGCCAGGAACGATTGAGGCGGCTGATAAGATGATGCTGACCGGGAGCTTTCCGAATGCGTGTTCTGGTTACAGGCGGAGCTGGATACATTGGAAGCCACTGCGCGCGGGTTCTGGCGCGGCGCGGCCATGAAGTCGTCATCATCGACAACCTTTCCACCGGGCATGAGTTTCTTGCCCAGGGATTCAAGCTGCTCGTCGGAGACATCGGCGATGAAGCCAGGGTCACTGAGGCGCTTGACGGCGTGGATGCGGTGATGCACTTTGCTGCGCATTCCATCGTTCCGGAGTCGGTCACAGATCCCGCCAAATATTTCGACAACAACGTGCGCAAAGGACTGGTACTGCTGAACGCTGCCCGCAAGAGCGGCGTGGGCAAGTTCATCTTCTCCTCCACGGCCGCTGTGTACGGGATTCCGGATCAGGCATTGATTTCTGAAGACGCGCCCCAACGTCCGGTAAACCCCTACGGCCTGTCGAAGCTTTCCTTTGAGCACGCGCTCGAGGCCTATGACCAAGGCTATGGACTGCGGTATATGAGCCTGCGGTACTTCAATGCCGCCGGCGCCGACGAGAACGGCGAGATCGGCGAACTGCACAACCCCGAGACACACCTTATTCCGAACGCGCTAGCAGCTGCGGCCGGACTCCGCCCCGAGTTGCAGATGTTTGGCGACGACTATCCCACGCCGGACGGCACCTGTGTACGCGATTACATTCATGTTTCCGACTTGGCGGACGCGCACGCGCTGGCCCTCGAATCACTGGACTCTGGCGGCGCTTCCGCAGTGTTGAACTTGGGTACAGGCAAGGGAAGCTCCGTGCGCGAGGTGCTCACGGCGGTGCAGTCGGTTACTGGAAAGCCATTGCCAGTTAAGGTAGCGCCACGGCGCCCAGGCGATCCGGCCACGCTTGTAGCCGATCCCACCCGCGCCCAGAGCCGCCTGGGATGGAAGGCCTCGCGCTCATTGAAGGACATGATCGCTAGCAGTTGGGCGTTCTTTCAGGTTGCACAAACGTCGCGAGTGCGCAGTTGAGATAATTTCCGTTCAGCAAGCCTTCCATTCCATCCTCACACATGTGGCCTTGGGTAACTCTTCAGGATCCATTCAACGAAAATCCCGCCAAATCATAAGTTGCGATGGCCCAGGTTTGCCCCTGAATTCGTGCTTCGCTATAATGGGTTGGGCAAGCGGGAGTAACTCAGCGGTAGAGTGCGACCTTGCCAAGGTCGAAGTCGCGGGTTCAAATCCCGTCTCCCGCTCCAGAACTTTGCCTCCCCCCGAAATCGGACCCTTGGCGGTAAGTGGTTGTGAGCCAAGGCGAACGTGACTGAGACTGCTTCTCAGGCACGGCAGGCGAGCACCCTCAGGCAAGCCTGCATCGGAAGCAGCAAGGCGCGGTACCCAAGTGGTAAGGGAGAGGTCTGCAAAACCTTTATACGTGGGTTCGATTCCCACCCGCGCCTCCAAGCTCTCCCAAATACACCAACAACTTAGGATCGTGCTCAGAGGGCAGCAGGGGCAGGCGGAAGTTGTGCCGGTGGCAGAGCTGATTCGCCAGGTGGGGATTAGCGAGCAACCCTGTACCGCTGGAAGAAGCAATATAAGGGGGAGACGGACTAGGTTCGGCAAGTCAAACAACTCCAGGAAGAAAACGGTCTGGCTGAAGAAGCTAGTGGCAGATGTGACGCTGGACAAGGTGATGTTGCAGGACGTGCTGTCAAAAAAGTTGTGAAGCCCTAGCGGCACCGCCCTGTGGTGAGCTATCTGCACGACACCTACCGGGTGAGCCAGCGGCGTGCCTGCCAGTGTGGCGCGGGTCTGAGGTAGGCAGTTCTTCAATATGCACAAACTGTTAATATTTGCTAAATCTATGTTTTCAAGCGGGACAAGTACGCTGTGGGTATGGCAATCGTATGAGCAGCTGCCTCAAAAACCAACTCGAAATTGTCTGCATTAATCAATGCATAGTGAAACTGTTGGACAAAACTTACAAACCAATCCGCGTTCGCACCGTGTAGATCGCAAAAAATTATAGGGCGAATATTTTGAAGTAGGCGCATTCCTCCACTTAGTACCATCTTTTCCGCCCCTTCCACATCGATCTTAATAATGTTGGGTGCCGGGTGCTTTTCTAAGAGGCTATCTAGCGTCGTGGCCTGTACCGTTAATTGAGACCTGCTTCCACCAGATACAGCCGAGCGATC
>JBFXAV010000007.1:0-15155 GCA_050183935.1 Candidatus Korobacteraceae bacterium
GTTCACCACCTGCATGCGGAAGTTGCTGGAAACCTCCTCAGGCTGCGCGACTCTGGGCTGGAGGTCTTTCCATGCGATGTCGCGGAAGCGCACTTCCTCCGTGCCGCCGATATACAAGCCGATGGGCCCGAATTTACCCACTTCGGGATCTGCCACGCCACCAGCCACGCCCTGGCCGTTGTTTACGAAGACACGAACAATGTTCATGTCGAGAGCGACTTCGATGCTGTTCCATTCTCCTGCGCGGAAACCATCGCTGCGCTTAATGGGAGATTCGATGCCGCCGGGCATAGGAACCAAGCCACCGCCACCGCCGCGACCACCACGTCCTGCTTCCTCCGGGGCGGGAGGCGGAGCCAGCAGTAGCTGGGCGGGCGGCGTTGCACGCAGCTTCTCCCGTTTCGTTTCATTCCCCTGCGCATCAAGCACCACGCTGTAAGAGGCGCGTTCGCCCTCCGCGATGGAGACAAGAATACCCTTCATGCCACCATCGGCAGTTTTCTCGGCACGCAGCAAAAGCCCGGCGTTGCAGCCTCCGGTGCAGCGAACCTCGGTATAGAACTGCACGTCCTGATAGGAACGGTCGAGGATCAGCCATCCACCCTTGCTGCCGGGCATGGCCTTCGCGGTAATTTCGCCATTCTGTGCCCGCCAATCCGCCTGCCCGAGAGTGTGCCAGCCGTTCAGGCTTGAACCCTGGAAGGTTGCGTCGGGCACGAAGTTGCCGGGCTTAGCAACCGCGAGCGTCGCCACAGCCAGCACGGAAACGATCAACGCCCCCCGGTGGGTGATTCGTGAAATCCACGTCATGAATGTTCTCTCCTGAAGGGTGCTGAATTCGGGATACTCAGCGTACTCGGGCGCATCCTCGAACGGGCCCAAAGTATACACCTAATGAAGTGTCCACCCTGAATTAGCTGCCTGTCGGGGATAAAGCGTTGAGGGATATGGTTCCTTTTCCGTATCGGGTTGCCCGCGTTGCCAGACACCGGTCTTTGCATGAATCCCAGAAATGTTCCTCATCTTGGCTAACCTCTTAGGCTACCCCACATTAGTGCCCAAATTGCCGGAGATCCCCGCCGTCCTGCGGTAAGATTCCCCCGCACCAAACCCAAAAGCTGTTTCTAGTGGCCCAGGGAAGCCCATCCATGAGACTGACCACATCGTCGTGTGCCTCTGCCGTCCTGTTCTGTCTTTTCCTCTTTCTCGCGTCTGTGACGTCTCCCGCAGCAGAGAAACGGGACAACTGGGTTTCGGTCCAGACTCCAAACTTCACCATCATCAGCAATACGAACGAGAAGAAAGCACGGCAGGTCGCCACTGAGTTCGAGCGCATGCGAGCGGTGTTTCGGGCGGCCTTCCCGAACATTCCTGCGGAAGGCGCGCCCATCCTGGTGCTTGCGGTCAAGAGCGAAAAGGACTCGGTGCAATTGCTGCCTCCTGACAGGCTCGGAAAAGGAATGCTGAAAATTGCGGGGCTCTTCCTGCGAGGACCCGAAAAAAGTTACGTTCTCTTGCGAACCGACGTCTCGGGAGAGAATCCTTATGCAACGATCTATCACGAGTACACGCACTACCTGATGCGCAATGCCGCAGGCTGGATCCCCTTGTGGCTGAATGAAGGGTTGGCGGAGTTCTACGAGAACACGCAAATCCGCAGCAAAGATGTACTCCTGGGCAGGCCCAACACGACGGCACTCATGCTTCTGCGGACGAACCGGATCCTTCCCCTGGACGTCCTGCTGCGTGTAGACCACGACTCACCCTATTACCGGCAGGAAGACAAAGGCTCGATCTTCTACGCCCAGTCTTGGGCACTGATGCACTACCTCAAGATCAAGGACATGCAGGAGAGCACGAATCGAGTCCTTGAGTACACCAAGCTGGTAGCGCAAAACAGTGATCCCGTTGCAGCCGCCACAAGCGCATTTGGCGACCTGAAAAAATTGCAGACAGAACTGGAACGGTATGTGGACCAGGCAATCTTCCAGGCCATGCAGATGCCGGGCTCCACGGAAGTCGATGAAACACAGTTCCGCTTCCAGCCGATCACTGCGGCGCAGGCCGATGCATTTCGGGCGGACTTTATGGCATATAGCAGGCGAAGTGCCGACGCACAGACCCTGGCTATGCAGGTGCTCAAAGAAGAACCGGAGAACGTTCAGGCGTACGAGACCCTGGGCTTCCTCTCATTCCTTGATCGCAAAATGGACGATGCCCAGAAGTGGTATGCCAAGGCAGTCGCGCTCAACACGCAAAGCTATCTTGCGCACTATTATTTCGCGGTAACTACCTTGGATTCGAATAACAGCGCCGCTGAATCTCAGGCCGAGAACAGCTTGCGGACGGCAATCAAGCTGAACCCTTCATTTGCGTCAGCTTACAACGAGCTCGCGGTTTATTTTGGGAAACGCCGTCGAAATCTGGAGGAAGCACGCAAGCTATCTGTCCAGGCTGTACAACTCGAGCCTGGGAAACTGAATTTCCGGCTGAACTCCGCCAGCGTTCTGATGCAGATGGGACGGGCCGAGGATGCTGTCCGGGTAATTCGCGCCGCAATGCGGGTCGCAAACACTCCAGAAGAGAAAGATGCCGCACAAAAATTCCTGGACCAAGCCGAGCAATATGCCTCAGCCCTGGAAAGATCATCCCAAGCGAACCGGGGCACGGAGGGGCAGCGCGGATTTGCGACTGGCGAGCCGGGCGCCTCATCCGAGGGAGGCCTGGTACAAGTGCCCGAAGCGGAGCCCAGTGCTCCAAAATTGCAGCGGCATGCACCAGACAATGCGGCAGGGCCGACTTCATCTGGACCCCGCGGGGCCTCGGCTTCCACCGGTCCAGCAGGCGCCGACATGAGCGGAGTCCGGCGTTCCGCTACCGGCAGAATCACGGAGGTACAATGTGCGCCTCCGGCTAAACTGGACCTGAAGCTCGACTCGGCCGAGGGCAGCATGGAACTGCACTCAGAGAATTTTTATAGACTCCCGTTTACGGCGGTGAATTTCATCCCGGACAAAGAACTTTTACCCTGCACCGATCTCGAAGGTGCGACAGCGAGGATCGAGTACATTCAACCCGTCGGGGAAAAAGGGCAGATGGTCTCAGTCGAGCTAAGGAAATAACGCAAATCAAAACGAAATAGCGGGATACGGTGACAGCAACAACGGGGCCGAAAGCCTTCAAAGCCGCTCTCGAGCGCATGCCGGGCCAGCTCAACTGGACCATCATCCAAATTCCCTTCGATGCCGCGAAGCTGTGGGGAACGCGCGGGATGCTCCGCGTGAAAGGTGAGATCAACGGCCATGCATTTCGGACTTCATTGTTCCCGAACGGTAAGGGCGGGCACTTCCTGATGGTCAACAAGCAGATGCAGAAGGGCGGAGGCGCCCATCTTGGCGAACGCGCTCACTTCACGTTGGCGCCGGACTTAGCAGAGCGCACCATCACGATTCCGGAAGAACTGCTGCGAGCCATGCGACCCTCGAAGGCGCTAAGAAAGTATTTCGATTCGTTGAACTACTCTACCCGGCATGACATTGCGAGGATGATAGCCAGCGCGAAACACGCCGAAACTCGAAAGCGCCGTGCAGAACAGGTTGCCGAACGCCTGATGGAGACCATGGAAGCCGAGCGGGAGCTTCCGCCTATGCTGCAAGTTGCTCTGGCCCGCAATGCCAAAGCCCGCGCGGGGTGGGAAAAGATGCCACCCGGACATCGCCGATCCCACCTAATGGGAATCTTCTACTACCGCACCCCGGAAGCACGCCTGCGCCGCATGGAGAAGGCGGTTCAAATGATGGAGCACTACGCCGAAGAGGGCACACCTACGAGGCGCGCATCACGCGCGAAGCCCGAGCTTGATATTTAGCTCTCCGAATCGCCGACCCTGGCGAAGATGTGATCCCAGGCGTGATGTTTGCTGGAAGACTCTCCCCGGCTTCCAAGAAAAGTCTCTTCCAGAACCTGCAGATCAGACATCCGGGTAACTTCCATCCAGCGCCAGGCCGGGAGCCGTCCAGAGCTGCTCTTGCCACCGACCTGATAGGTCAACAGCCGCACCGAGCCGTTCTGTATCCCATAGTCATGCGGTTCCCCGATTCGCTCCTTGCCGTTATAGATAAAACGGATCAACTGTTTTTTCTGAATCGCTCTCAGAATAGAGTTGTGGACGGTGGGCTCCGGCAGCGGTACAGGCTTGGGTCGCATATTGCTTTTGGATGAGCGGAGAGCAGCGGCAGGTGCAAAGCTCGCCCGCATGTTTTCGTTTTTTATTCGCTAACAGAGTACACTGTATTCGTGGCAGCGAATGACAAATCCGATGCGGTCAATTGGCTTTTTCTAGACTTGAACTCCTACTTCGCTTCGGTGGAGCAGCAGCTCCGGCCAGAACTGCGAGGAAAGCCGGTAGCGGTTCTGCCCGTTATGGCGGATACCACCTGCTGTATCGCCGCCAGCTATGAAGCCAAGGCATATGGGGTGAAGACCGGCGTTCTTGTCCACGAAGCCAAACGGCTGTGCCCGCCCCTGCAGATGGTGGAGGCCCGGCATGAACTGTATGTTGAGTTTCATCACCAGATATTGAAAGCCATCGATACCTGCCTTCCTGTTACTAAAATTGTTTCGATTGATGAAGTCGCTTGCCGCCTGATGGGACGGGAACGCATTGCCGAACATGCCCAAAAGCTTGCAATGGAGATCAAGCAGGCGATCTATAAGCAGGTTGGGGAATGCTTGCGTTGCTCGATCGGCATTGGTCCCAACCGCCTACTGGCGAAGACGGCTTCCAATATGCAAAAGCCCGATGGACTTGTAACGATTCTCCCTTCCCAGCTTCCTGTTTGCTTGTATGGCATTCGTCCTGAGGACTTGCCCGGAATCGGGCATCGCATGAAGGCACGGCTGGAGCGGCGTGGCATCTTTACGATGGAACAGTTGTGCACACTCAGTTCTCATGAGATGCGCGCCGTGTGGGGCAACGTGGTGGGAGAGCGCTTCTGGCACTGGCTGCGAGGCGTGGACTTCGATGGCCCCGAGTTCCTGCAAAGCAGCATCGGGCACCAGCATGTGCTGCCACCCAAGCTGCGCACCATGGAGCAGGCAGGCGCCGTGGTGGAAAAACTCCTGCACAAGGCAGCTGCCCGGCTTCGCCGTAAGAAAATGTGGGCTGGTGGACTCTCTCTGTACGTAAGTTTTTCCTCAAGGCAGGAGAAGCAGATATGGGAAGGTCATGCCCGCATTCTGGAATGCCAGGACACAATCACCTTCATGGAGGCCTTTCGCAAATTATGGGCGAATTGTCCTGCCGGGAAACCCACTTTCGTCGGAGTTATGCTGTACAACCTGGTTTCCGACCACGAACACACGCTTGCAATCTTTGAGGAGGAAAACAGACGCTGCAAGTTAGCCAGCGTCATGGATACTATGAACGACAAATATGGCAGCCAAGCCCTGTATATTGCCGGCTCGCGCACAACCCATGACCCCATGTCCCCACGTATTGCGTTTTCCTATATTCCTGAGATCGAACCGGTAAATCGGTATCGTCAGCCAAAGCGGTAAGCTTCGCCAATAGCATTGCATAATCTGCCGCGTTTCAGGCAAGTTGTCTTCATACGGCAGGGGAGGCGACTTCGCGTGAAATATGTTCTGACCTGGTTTATCAGCGGATTGGTAGCGGGCTGGGTGGCCCGCGTGGCCATGAAGAGCAAGCGGGACTTCGGAGTTCTCGGCGATCTTACCGTCGGGTCGCTGGGAGCCCTGGTGGGAGGCTGGCTGCTCAAGAATCTCGGCTTCGCTTCCCCTGACCATTATGCCGCCAACATTCTGGTGGCGGTGATTGGGGCGGCGGTGCTGGTGGGAGGATTGCGCGTGCTTCGTCGCGCCTGGAGTGTCTCTGGGCTTACGCCGTCTACAGGCCCGACCGTTCTCGGGGACGAACTGGAAGGCCGCATTCGACGCCTGACTGATTTTGAGCGACGCGTCTTTTCCTCTGTATTGGGGAAAACCCCCAAGACCAAAGATCCCAACCAGGTGTTCGATGCACAGCTCACATTCGGCGAGCGCATTGCCGATCGCATTGCCACTTTTGGCGGCAGTTGGTCGTTCATCGGAATTTTCGTTACTGCATTAGTGGCATGGATGATCGTGAATCAGGAGTTGCAGCGTCCCTTCGATCCCTTCCCGTTCATCTTGCTGAATCTGGCGCTCTCTTGCGTAGCTGCTCTGCAAGCCCCGGTGATCATGATGAGCCAGAATCGTCAGGCATCTAAGGATCGCATCGACGCGCGCAGCGATTATGAAGTGAATCTGCGGGCAGAGATGGAGATTCTCTCGTTGCATGCCAAACTCGACGCCATTCGCGAGAATCATTGGGGTGAAATTCTGCGCAGGCAGGAGGAGCAGGCGGAGCTTCTCCGGAAACTGGAAGCTCGTTTAAGCAGCAGAACTTCAAAGGAGTGAACCAACGGGGATGCGGTTGAAGAGATGGCCGGCACGTAAAGGCCGTCCATCGAAACCTCAAATGGCGGTCGAGCCAGTCTCAAGAACTCCCTTTCTGCCCAATATTGGACCGGCATGAGGGTGTTAAGTAAGTGCGTCTACGTTTTCCCATATCGGGGGCAGCCACGAGCCGTAAGGTACTCTAGCTTGAGTACCTGAGCACTTCACTTGCCAAGCTCAGGCGATTGCCGGATTCCAGAGACTTACCTTAGACGTGTACCGTGGCGGCATCGCCACCGGATAACGCCGTAGACCGTCCGGAATATGGCAGGACCATCGCCACGGTCCTACCATGCACCTCGCGCCCACCTTCGTAGGAGCTGGTGTTGCCGGGCTCACAGGACTCGGCTCTCACCGGCACAAGTAAGCCAAAAACTTCTTACCGGAGCATCCACTGATGAGAGCTCGCTTTGCGGCCTGCTTTGCCACAGGAATCTATTCCGCTCTGCTGTTGTGCATTTCCGCACAGGCTCAGACCGGAGGCGCTCAAGTCTCGGAAATCGAGCAACTCACGAACGCTCTGATGCGCACCGGCCCTGCTGCTGCAAGTGGACCAGCACGCGAGCGGATAACGGAGCTTGCACGAAGAAGACAAGCCCTGCTGCTCCGTTTGGCGCAGGATTCGCCGCAGGACGCCCTCAGGCTTACCCTCCCCCCAAACGCAATGGCGCAACTTCCTGCCTCAGCCAGAACCTTCCTTGAAACGGATGCAGACGAGCAGGGAGAATTGGAGGTTCTGGTCGAGGACTATCCAGATGCGCACCGCACTCGCTTTTTTCTACGCACGCTTCGTGAGCGCCTGGAACTACGCTTTGGCGCGCAGCCTCCCCGTCATTTGCTTACTGGTGCTCGCCTCAGGGCACAGGGTCGCCGTGTAGACCAGACCCTGCTGATTTCCTCAGGATCGACTTCCGGGACCGGCAGTTCCGGTCTGCAGCTCATGGCTCTTTCCTCCCCCAACACCTTTGGCGCTCAATCTACGGTCGTACTGCTTGTGAACTTTCAGGACAACGCGTCACAGCCCTATACAGTGGAGTCGGCGCGCAACACTGTATTCACCACTCTAAGTAATTACGATAAAGAAAATTCGCAAACCCAGACGTGGCTTGCAGGTGACGTATTTGGCTGGTTCACGTTGGCCATGAGCAGCACAGGGTGCGATCCCAACCGGGTTGCCACACTGGCGAATCAGGCCGCTGCGAACGCCGGAATTAGCCTGAGCAGCTATCGAAGAATCCTCTATGCCTTTCCGAAGATCTCCTGTTCCTGGTCGGGAATGGGAAGCGTGGGTGGCTCCCCCAGCCGCTCCTGGATCAACGGAAGCTTCAATTTGCATGTTGTCGGTCATGAAATGGGACACAACTTCGGTCTCTATCATTCAAAGTCGCTGAACTGCAACGGCAGCACCCTTGGCTCCAACTGCAGCCTGAGCGAGTATGGCGACATGTTCGACATCATGGGCAACACCACGGCATCGCACTTCAATGCTTTTCAAAAAGAACGGCTAGGCTGGCTGAACTACGGCTCCTCCCTCCCCATCACTACCGTACAGACGAGTGGCAGCTACACCCTCACGCCATACGCAAGCAACTCTGGATCCAAAGCGCTCAAAATTCTCCAAAAGACGAACGCCAGCACTGGCGCTAAGACGTGGTACTACGTGGAGTTCCGCCAGCCGCTTGGGTTTGACAGCGTACTGAGCAATTATCCCGGCGCAACCAATGGAGTCTTGATTCGCACGGGGTCGGAGTCAACCGGCGACAGCAGCCAGCTCTTGGACATGAATCCGTCCACCACTAGCTTTCGGGATGCCGCGCTAGCCCCGGGACAGAGATTTACCGACGCGGCTGCAGGCGTCACGATTGAAGTAAGCGCCGTGAGCAGCACATCGGCAACCGTGAACGTTACGCTTGGCGCTTCGAGTTGTGTTCGCGCAAATCCGGACGTGAGCATGTCGCTGCCGAGTCAGTCGTTCCCAGCGGGAAGCACCTCCAGCTATACAGTTTCTGTCAGCAACCGGGACAGCTCCGGTTGTTCCAACACTGGCTTTGCGCTTGCCGCAAGCGTTCCTTCCGGGTGGACATCGGCTTTCGGCAGTTCCACGCTATCGATTGCTCCAGGAGCGACGGCCACCACAACCATGATGGTGACTTCGCCCATCGGCGCGTCTTTAGGCCAGTACATCGTTGGCGTTACTGCCGGCAATCTGAGTGCCAGCAGCTTCCGGGGAACGGGCAGCAGCTCTTACACAATCAGCGGTTCAGCGCCAGGGTTCTCCCTCGCAGCATCTCCTGGCAATCTCACGATCAAGCAGGGAAACAACTTTTCCGTGCAGGTTACCTCCACCATTGCCAATGGCTTCTCTTCCAGCCTTAGCCTGACGGTGAACGGACTGCCTGCGGGAGTGGCTGCAAGCTTCAGCCCGGCGTCCTTGCCTGCTCCGGGGTCCGGCACTGCAAGCCTCACGTTGAATGCTGCGGCATCGGCTTCGCCAGGAACCTATTCGCTGAGCATTGTGGCGGCTGGCGGAGGATTGACCCGCACGGTTCCCCTGACGCTCATTGTGCAGCAGTCATCGACTGCAACTCAGTTGCTGGGCAATCCGGGATTTGAAAGCGGAGCGGCGAACCCTGCTCCGTGGGCCACCACCAGCGGAGTCATCGATAACTCCTCCTATCAGCTCGCGCGCAGCGGTCTGTGGAAGGCGTGGTTCAACGGATATGGCCGAAGCAGAACCGACGGGGCTTACCAGCGGGTCAGTATTCCCGGTACAGCTTCATCCGCGACGCTTAGCTTCTGGTTGCGGATTACCACCAGCGAACCAGCAACTGCTGCCTACGATATGTTCCAGGTGCAGGTGCGGGACGCGAACGGCTACTGGCTGGCTACGCTGGCGACGTACTCAAACCAGAACGCCACCTCTGCCTATGTGCTGCGTTCTTTCAATCTGACTCCATGGAAAGGGCGCACGGTGATGATCTATTTCGTGGGGGTGGAAAATTCCAGCCGGGCAACATCGTTCGTCGTGGATGACACCGCAATCAACGTCCAGTGAGTGCCCACGGCAAATAACTGGGAGGGCGGACAGAGATCAATGTCCGCCCTCCCAGCAAAATCGAATCAACCTGTGTTGGAACACTACTCGCTGGTGAAGTAGTCCACGGCCACCGGTGTTTCGAACATCGAGTAATCACGGGTCACGACTGTAATGCCGGAGTCGGTCACGTAGTAGCGCTGGCGGTCGGCTTCCGTGTCGTAGCCGATAATGCTGCCTTCGGGGATGTGTACGTCGCGATCGATGATGGCGCGGCGGATGCGGCAGTGGCGGCCGATGTTCACATGGCTGAATACGATGGATGAGTCCACTTCGGAGTAGGAGTTCACGCGCACGTCGGGAGAGAGCACGCTGCTCCGCACCATGCCGCCGGAGATGATGCAGCCGGCAGAGACGAGTGAGTCCAGCGACGCGCCCATGCGGTTGGGCTCGGAAAAGACGAATTTGGCCGGCGGATACTGACGCTGGTGGGTGCGGATGGGCCAGGCCTTGTCATAAAGGTTGAACACCGGCGACACGGAAATGAGGTCCATGTTGGCCTCATAGTAGGCTTCGAGCGTGCCCACGTCGCGCCAGTAGAGCGCTTCCTTCTTGTTCTCGTCGATGAAGTTGTAGCTATAGACCTTGTATTCCTCAACCATCCTGGGCAGCAAATCATGCCCGAAGTCGTGAGAAGAATCAGGATCTTCGGCGTCTTTTAGAAGCACGGGAATGAGCACGTCCGTGTTGAACAGGTACACGCCCATCGAACCGGAGACCATACGCGGGTTATAGGGCGAACGGATGCTGGTAACCTTCGGCTTCTCCTCAAATCCCACCACGCGACCTTCGCGGTCCACATCCACCACGCCGAAGCGGTAGGTCTCTGTGGGCTCGATCAGGATCGTGGCAAGCGTTACATCCGCGCCCGAGTCGCGATGCTGCTGCAGCATGCGCTCGTAGTTCATCTTGTAAATATGGTCGCCCGAAAGGATCAGGACGTAGCGCGGTTCCTCGGAACCAATGGAGTAGATGTTCTGGTACACCGCATCGGCCGTCCCGAGATACCAGTTGTCGCTCACGCGCTTCATGGGCGGCAGGATTTCCACGAACTCGCCCAGGTGCCGCGCCACAATGTTCCAGCCTTCGCGGATGTGGCGATTCAGGCTCAGCGCCTTGTACTGCGTAAGGATGTAGATATGGCGCAGGTCGGAGTTGATGCAGTTGGAAAGGGTAACGTCAATAATGCGGTAGATGCCGCCGAACGTAACTGCCGGTTTGGCGCGATCCCGGGTAAGCGGGTACAGACGCTCTCCCGCCCCACCCGCCAGTAGAACTCCCAGGGTGTCCTTCATAGTCGGTCCGGTCTATGGTCTTGAAGGCTTTCCCGCAGCACTGCGTCCGGAACTTGCTCACAAGGCGTCCGGGGTTCTTGATGGTAGCACGGAGGTCAAGAGGTCGCTTGGAGCTTCCCGGGACACAAAAGATCATCTCAAACTGCACAAACGCGCAAGCTGAGGAGTCTAACTCAGGCTTATTCCCCCGAGCCGACTACTCCTCGACGCTGATGCGCAGTGACTTCAGAAACTTTACGTCGCTGGGGTTTACCCGGAAATCAGGATCGGCGCCATCTGCGGTGGCCGAAACCCCGGCGGTATGCGGCTCCTCGTCATTTTCGTCGTGCTTATTGAAGCCTATAGTCGCTTCCAAGACCAGGAACACATCGTATCCTCCGGCCTTAATCCTGGAGATCACTTCGGCGATCTGATCGGATTCGGAAAGTGAGTCGTTGATAGCTTCGCCGAGTTCCTTCATCAACTGTTTCAACCGGGGGTCCACGTATCGGCTCCTCTCACCCAGACAGCCGTGTGGCGTCCGGGAATGGCATCCGCGACGGAATAGATCACTTTACTACGTTGGATGCGGCGCGGCGAAAAGGAGCTTGCAGCCGCCATATTTTCCGGCTTTTCTCAACGAACACAGCAGCCGGTTGCGGAGCCGCGAAATCGCGGGCACTGATACAATTGCCCCCGTGGGTGGGACATCCATGGCAGGTCGAACTCGGCCACTTTCCACTGGCGGGAAAGCTGGAGTACTGGGACGCGTGGCGGTCCAGCAGCTCGGGGGTTCACGCCTGGGGCGAGCTGCCTGGAGTGCCGCAACGGCAACGTTCAGTTCACTGACGCGCACGGCTCGCATTCTGTTTCTGCAGATTACAGGCCTGTTTTTTGTGGCGTTTGCGGTGATTGGCGGCTTTGCCATCGCCGGGGAATACCAGGACTACGCCGCAGGCAGGGTCGGACCAGGGCGAGGCCTGCTTGTGCTGGGCTTTGTCCTGTTGTTTGCGTGGTTTGGGGTTAGCTCCTTCTGGCGGGCGGGACGCAAGTAGCTGCATCCGGACGGCAACAGACGGCGACCTAAAGGATTAAGGGAACTGTGCATCATGTCCGAGAAGGGCAGGTCGAAAGCGCCGGACAAAGATGCGCCTGCTACCCACCAGCCTGAACGCCCTGGCGTTCCTCTCTCTTCCTCCAGCAGCAACGATCCCAAGAAAATTCCTGGTTCCGAGATTCCAGTGCGTGCGCTCTACACTCCGGACGACGTAAAGGACTGGGATTACGAGCGCGACACCGGATATCCCGGTCAGTTCCCCTTCACTCGCGGCGTGCAGCCCACCATGTATCGCGGGCGGCTGTGGACCATGCGCCAGTACGCCGGCATGGGAGACGCGGAGGAATCCAACCGCCGCTACAAGTACTTGCTGTCTCACGGAACCACGGGACTCTCCGTGGCCTTCGATCTTCCAACGCAAATCGGCATGGACTCCGATCACGCGCTCGCCCGCGGCGAGGTCGGCAGGGTGGGCGTAGCCATCGATTCCATCGAAGACATGGAGCGGTTATTCGATGGCATCTCCCTCGATGAGATCTCTACGTCCATGACGATTAATGCAACCGCGGCAATCCTGCTTTCGCTGTATGTAGCGGTGGCGAAACGCAAGGGCAATGATGTCCGCAAGCTCTACGGCACGGTGCAGAACGACATTCTTAAGGAGTACATCGCGCGCGGAACCTACATTTACCCGCCGAAGCACGCCATGCGGCTGGTCACGGACTTGTTCGCGTACTGCCGAAGCGAAACGCCGGAGTGGAACACCATCTCCATCTCCGGGTATCACATGCGCGAAGCGGGGTGCACAGCCGTCCAGGAAGTAGCGTTCACGCTCGCGAATGGCATGACTTACGTTCGGGCTGCGAGCGAGTCCGGGCTGAAGGTGGACGAGTTTGCTCCCCGCCTGTCGTTCTTCTTTGCCTGCTTCAACAACTTTCTTGAAGAGATCGCCAAGTTTCGCGCCGCGCGGCGCATGTGGGCGCGCATGATGCGCGAGCAATTCCATGCTCAGGATCCCCGCTCATGGATGCTGCGCTTCCACACCCAGACCGCGGGCTCCACGCTCACGGCACAGCAGCCAGAGAACAACATTGTCCGGACATCGCTCCAGGCACTGGCTGCGGTGCTGGGTGGCACGCAGTCGCTGCATACCAACTCTTACGACGAAGCTTTGGCATTGCCCACGGAAGAAGCCGCGCGCATTGCGCTGCGCACGCAGCAGATTCTGGCATACGAATCCGGCACGGCGAATACGCCCGACCCGCTTGCTGGTTCCTATTATGTGGAGTGGCTTACCAATCAGATTGAAGAGCGCGCCAACGAGTACCTGAAAAAGATCGATGCGCTCGGCGGGATGCTGCGCGCCATTGAGCGCGGATTCGTGCAACAGGAGATTCAGAACTCCGCCTATGAGTACCAGCTGGCAGTGGACCGCGAGGAACAGGTCGTGGTGGGCTTGAACCGCTTCCAGATGGAGCAAGAGGAAACAATCCCGATCTTCCGCATGGACGACCAGCTCGAATCCAGGCAGGTGGAACGCCTGCGGGCATTGCGAGTCCGGCGCGACGCTGGCCCGTGGAGCGCAGCACTCCAGGCCGTGGAAGATGCCGCACGCTCTGGCGAGAACCTGCTCCCGCACATTATTCGCGCCGTTGAGAGCTATGCCACGGTTGGCGAAATTTCCGACAGGCTACGGGCAGTGTTTGGAGAGTACAAAGAAGCGGTAGTAGTGTAGTTTCGCGAAGCATGTGCATACGGCACTCGTGTAGAGACGTAGCTCCGCTACGTCTCCCATACTGCTTGTGCGAGGCTATGTCATAGCTAGGAATCCCGCCGGCGCGAGAGGTACGCCCCCAGCACACCGCCCAAACTGGAAAACAACAGAAACCCAAAGAACGCCATGACCAGCACCATGGTCAGGATGAGTGCAATGCCCTCCGGCGAGAGCAGCCGTTGCAGCATCTCTTGCGCGCGCGGATCGGTATTCTGTGCGGCTGCCTGCTCCATCACCTGCTGCATCATTGCGCGGAAGCCCCCGCTGCTGCGCAACAGCAGCATCTGCACGGCGAGGAGCAATACGAAGACTCCGAACCCAAAGAGTCCTCCCAGAGCGCCAATGCGTGCTCCCATGCCGGTGGTCAGGCTGGCGCCGGGTGAGCGCCGCTGATAAAGCAAGGTGGCAGCGAGTCCGATAATTGCCATCCAGAGAATGAACCCGAGGTAGGGCACAGCCCACGCCAGCGCGACAACAGCACCTGCGATTGCCGCGCCTGGAATTGCCTGTGACCAGTTCACAGCCGCAGGCCCAAGTGGCACGGAAACCTGCGCTGGATGCGCGTCCGTTACAGGCGTGGCTGGGGGTTGCACGTCTCCCGGAGTTCCCGGCGGGAAGGGCTCCGTCGCGGCTGCATCCCGCTCGTCGGGAGGGTCCTGAAGCGCCCTCGGTTCGGAGTCTGGCGCATCTTCTTCGGCAGGAACCGCCACGCGGATTTGCGGCGCGTTGCACTGCGGACAAAAGGGAACGGAATCGTCCACCACAGCGCCACAACGATAGCAGGTGCTTTCCATGAGACTTCTTCAACCTAGCAGGAGGCTCGGGATGACGCAAGGCGGCATCGCCGGATCACTGGACAGAAGCTGGCGCAACTGGCACAGAAGGCGGCGCAAGCAGGTCTATGCCTTCTCCTCGCTGTGCAACCTGTGGAATGGTTACGGGCAGGCGCCCGCCAATGGGAACTTCACCAAATAGCGCCTTCACGGCAGCCGTCTCCGACACCGGAAGATTCGAGAAGGTACAGACATACGTGGAAATTCCAGGATAATCGGCAGCAAGGTAAGGATTCCCCAGCGCGATCACTGCCATGCGATCTCCTGCGGCTTCCAGTAGCCGTCGCATCAGAACATCGCTATCTCCAATGAGAGAGACCGTATTCTTCATCTCGTCTCCGAGTTGCACGGCCTTGCCCGAGATGGGAACCACATACACTGGCACGAGCACCGCCTTGGCCTTTGCCATGGCCGCAAGTATTGGCTCCGTGAGTATGCCCGCCATCTGCTGGTCAACGTAGAAGACGCTGGCATCGGGCACGCGCGCAAGCACCTCGCGCACAAAGGCGCGACCGGGCTCTCCGCGAACGCTTTCGCTGAAAATTACAACCGCAAGATCGCTGGGCGGCTGTTGCGTTACCGGTAGCGGCGGACGTGGTACGGGCGTCCGGTTTGCCGATGGCTT
>JBFXAV010000008.1:0-14779 GCA_050183935.1 Candidatus Korobacteraceae bacterium
GCCGAACGCCCACTTGAGTTGCAATCTGCCGATTGCTGCGGGTGACAAGTTGGCTGCTTTTGCAGTCTGGAAGCGCGTGTTGTCGAGTGCGTCCGCGCTCCATCCATTCCACGCCGGGGCAGTGCTCGCGTTTCGAACTGGCGGATGACTGGAGCAAACGTTGGACATCTTGCGAATGTCCCCGTTCTCGGTCGAACCCAGCCTCCGTCCTCCCACCCACTCAGCGATAGCGATCTTTTGTTCGTCGGTCAGGTTCGCCGCCTGGGTCTTCATGTTCCCGGTGGTCAGGGCTTCATAGATTTTTTCGGGGCTAAGCTGTTTCAACGTCAATGGCGGTGGCGCCTGCTCTACCTTGCCGTGGCAACTCTCGCAGTAACCTTCAAAAATCGTTCTGCCCGCTGATTCTGTGATTCTTGCGGGCGCTGGGCGAGTTGGAGCAGGTTGTTGCGCGAGAATGTCTCCACTAAATGCAAACACAGCCAAGGCAAAGATCAACGCAGACGATTTCATAAAGCAGCCTTTCATTTCTTTTAGCGATCCACGGTTCAGCCCAACCACCGTTACTCTGCGGGCGCAAACGCAAGCACTACATTCCCCGGTGCGCCGTTCTGGAAGCCAATGTATCCCGATGCCACGATGATTGTTCCGTTCGCTACCGCCACGCCTCCGGAACCCATCGATCCTCCCTTTGCCTTTACCCCGTTCACGGTTTCAAACTCTCTTACTGTGTTGTACTCCCAGAGCAGCTTACCGTCGTTTGCACCCAGAGCTCGGATCATACCGTCTAATCCCACTGAAAAAGCGACGCCTGCAATGGCGCTTACGGCGGCGCTCGCTCCGGGATGGCTCTTCATCCCACCCGTAGGAGCCGGGATTGGCGTGAACCACTTCTCTGAGCCGCTCGAGAGCTGCACAGCAAAGATTCCGCCACGTGAATTGAAGTAGGCGTTTTGATCGTCCGCTGCTCCTCCAAACAGGATGCCCATGCGGCCTCTGCCCTCCGGCTGCTCGAACTTCCAGATCAAAGTTCCTTTTTCCGGGTCGAGCCCCCACACCACGCCCGACTTCTGCCCAGCCACCAGCATCTCGCGCCCATCCGCTCGTTTAGCCAGAATGGGAGATGCCGAGAAATCCCAGTCGGGAGCGGCGACCAGCGGAGCACAATCCTCGGGAGCGGTTGCAAACTGCTCCTCAGTCCGTGGACAGCCGGAGTGCCAGATGTCGTCTTTTGTGGCCTGGAATGTCCACAGCATTTTGCCTGTGTCCATGTTGACGGCAAGAATTGCATCGGAGGTTTTGGAATAGCCGGTAAAGCCGTTGCCCGTTCCAAAATAGATTGCTCGCCGCTTGGGATCGAGAGTCGGCGTGTTCCAGATTCCAGCTCCGGATGGCCCGAAAATTTCTTTGCCCTTGGAGGTCTTCTTAATGACTCCTGGAGTTTCCTGGATGGTGTAGGTCTTCCAGATCTGCTTACCCGTTTGCGCGTCGAGCGCGACCAGGGCTCCGCGGCCAGAGCAACACGCATAGTTCCGGCTTCTGGATTCGACTTCCTCCAGCACTGTTACTGGAACGTACACGCGTCGCTCGTGCAGCACAGGCGCCGCGGTAATGCGGGCCAGCGGATGCGCGTCCGTGGAAACGGTCCAGAGCAATTCTCCGTTTTGTGCGTCGACGGCGTAGGCATTGCCGTGTACATCGCCAAAGAATGCAGCGTACTTCGAAGATCCCGGCGCTACCGGGCCGATGGCGGCAGCGCTTCGAATTCCCGATTTCGCCTGAAAGGACCAGTACACGCAACCACTGGCGGCATCCAGCGCGTACATGTGTCCGTTGTCAGAGCCAACGAATACTCGCCCATCGAAAAAGGAAGGTTGGGCATACATCGACATGGCGGCAGGGATTCCGAATGCCCACTTCAGTTTCAGCTTGGGCATTTCAGCCGCCGTTAACCCGGCTGCTTTTGCAGATTGATAACGGGTGTTGCTGGCATCCGGGCTCCACCCGTTCCACACTGGCGCATTGCGCTGTGCCCGCAATGCAGGGCGCGCCGAACAGCGGTTGCTCATCGAAGCCGCATCGCCGCTTCCGCTCGCGCCCAGTCTGCGACCGGACATAAACTCGGCGATGCCCCGCTTATCGAGGTCGCTGAGGTCTTTTGCCATCTCCTTCATGGAACCAGTAGTGAGGGCGGCATAGATTCGCTCCGGCGGCATTTGCTTAATCACAGAAGGATGGGGAGCGCGTTCTACCGCCGGGTTGCCGTGGCAGGTGGCGCAGTAATCACCAAACGTTCCAGCGCCAAAGCCTTCACGGCCCGGATTGTAGTAGCTCGGAGGATAGCCGGGTCGCCCGGTAATCTGCCCCTCCCGGGGTGTCTCGTCCTCAGCGTTTCTTTGGTTCTGTTGAGCCGGGAGAAACACCGGGAACCCTGCGAGGACAAGAAAGAAAACGGCGCGGACAATAGGCATTACGTGGAACCTCTTTTTATAAAAAGCGATAATCGATTATGGCTGCGCTTAAGTCAACCTTTTTCCAGCGTATTTGCTGTGTTTTCTGCAAGCTTGACAGCCGTTTAGCAATCGATTATTGGTTGTCGCTCACAAAGGAGTCACGAATGAAATCCCTCGTCGGCGTGCTCGCCATGGGTGTTCTTTCTTTCTTTGCCGTGCGCCAGCACGCTGTCGCGCAACAGCCACAGCCGGCGGCTCAGGCGCCGCGACCCTCCGAAGGAAACGGCGCGAGGTTGTTCTACAACAATTGCTCGACCTGCCACGGAAATTCGGCAGTTGAACGAGCTCCGTCTCCGGCCACCATCAAGCAGATGTCGCCAGACAGGATCTATCAGGCGCTCACCGCAGGCTCGATGCAGGAGATGGCAAAGACTTTGAGCGATGACGACAAGCTGGCCATTGCGGAGTACATGAGTGGTCGGAAGCTGGGCTCTGGGGAATCGGCATCGGCGAGCTCCATGCAGAACCGCTGCTCCAGCACTCCTGCATTGCGTGATCCCAATTCGGGCCCGTCATGGAATGGCTGGGGTGTGGATCTCTCCAACTCTCGTTTCCAACCGGGCACGGTGGCGAAGCTGAGCCCCGGACAAGTGTCGCGCCTGCGCCTCAAGTGGGCTTTCGGATTGCCGGGAGCTACATCTCTTTATGGTCAGCCGACGGTGGTTGGCGGTCGCACCTACATCAGCTCGGATGCAGGGCATATCTACTCCCTCGATTCAGCTACGGGATGCGTGTATTGGTCCTTTCAGGCGCAGGCGGGAGTGAGAAGCGCTATCACCATCGGCACGCCAAGGGCAGGTTCCACCCGCCAACTGGCGTACTTCGGCGACGTGCGTGGGAATGCCTATGCCATCGACGCAGCCAACGGCGAGCTGGTCTGGAAGAACGCCGTAGATACGCATCATCTTGCGCGAATCACCGCTGCTCCCAAGTTGCATGACGGCAGGGTGTACGTTCCTGTGGCATCCCTCGAGGAGCCTGAATCGGGCAGCCCGAAGTATCCGTGCTGTACCTTCCGTGGCTCAATCGCCGCGTTGAATGCCGAGACTGGAAAGCTGATCTGGAAGACCTACACCATTCCAGACACGCCGAAGGTCGTGCGCAAGACTTCAACGGGATCTGAGTACCTGGGCCCATCCGGCGCGGGAGTCTGGAATTCTCCAACCATTGACGTGAAGCGCAATGCGCTCTACTTCGGGACGGGCAATGGATTCTCCGATCCTCCCACCAAATTTTCCGATGCAATCATGGCCCTCGATATGGCTACGGGAAAAGTGCTGTGGTCTGTGCAGACACATCCTTACGACATTTGGCACGGAGGCTGTGTGCAGGCAGTTCCTGGGCGCAGTCCGAATGCGCGCGGTCCCGCGCCGCCCCGGTCGCCCAGTGAACCGCCCTATCCGCCTGAGGCTTGCCCTGACAAAGGCGCTCCCGATTGGGACTTTTCCGCCTCTCCCATTCTCACCACGCGCGCCGATGGCAAGGCCTTGCTGATCGCGGGACAAAAATCCGGCACAGTGTATGCCCTGGATGTTGACAGGAAGGGCGCGCTGGTCTGGAGCCAGGATGTCGCCCGCGTTCTGCCTGGAGGCGGAGGCGAAATTGTTTTCGGCGGCGCTGCCGACAATCGTCGCGCCTACTTCAATCTTCGCAGCGGAGGCATGGTTGCCCTGGACCTTGATACCGGTGAGGAGAACTGGTTCACGCCATTCCCACCCGCGGAAGGGCAGCAGCGCTCGCGTGGAGCCAGTTCCGCGGTCACCCTCATTCCCGGCGTGGTGCTCTCCGCCGGTCTGGACGGAGTCGTGCGCGCGTTCTCCGCAGGCAATGGTCAGAAAATTTGGGAGTTCAACACTGACAAGGAATTTGAGACCGTGAACAAGGTACCTGCCAAAGGCGGATCGATTGGTGCTGGAGGTCCGGTGGTTGTCGACGGAACCATGTACGTAGGTACTGGCTACATCGGCTTCCAAGGCGGAACGCCGGGTAATGTACTGCTGGCATTTGGAACGCTGGAGTAGTTGCTGAGGTAAGGTTTTGTAGAGATGTAGCTCTGCTACGTCTCAGAGTCACTCAACACGGGGAGCATCTTTGGTAGGGCGCGCCTTCAGGCGCGCCGCAAGCTTCCGCGAACGAATGCAGGCTTTAGCCTCTGCGGTTCTGTAAGGATGGTTTTGCAGAGACATAGCGTTGTTACGTCTCTGCCCCGGGCGAGGATGTCCGGGCAGAGCAGGTTTTACATTTGTACAACCGTGGAGAATGTCAGCTTCGCCTCGCGAACAACCCATCTCGAAAAACACCCTTGCGAATCGCCAGTTCCACGAAGTTAAGCCCAAGCGCCAGAATTAAGAAATACGGCCACAGCGCATACGGTTCGAAGTAATAACTTCCTTCGCTGCTGAGAAGTTGGCTCCTGTCCGCATCCACGCTCCCGCCGGTGACCTCGGCAATTTGCTTCAACAGTTCATGATTGACCAGTTTCGGCTTGGTTTCCTCCAGATCGCGATAGAACGCTGTTTGTGGCTCTTCTCCCTTGGCGCCGGGAAAGAGCACGCGGTACATGCCCTGCTGCCTTGAGAGAATGCGTGCTTCGTAGTGATCGGGGGCGGTTTCCACCAGCGGGAAACTCTGCACCGCGCCGCTCGGCCCCTCCACGCGGACTATGGCTCCGCCCGGCTGTCGCAACGCCCGACGGAACTCTACGCTGGTGCCATCCAGTAGATCGTAGAAAACAATCTCCTCACCATCTGTGCTTCCCGCTCGAACTCCAATGCGGCCGTGGCGGTCGCGGCTGCTCACGTCCCGCACAATCTGCGGCCAGAATGTCCCATAGGAATTCCACGGAACCCAGTTGGTAGCCCAGCGTGCGCCCGAATCCGAGAGAAACGCCACTACACGCCCCAAACCAAACTGCCAGCGCACCAGCAGCGGCTCTCCCTCTTCGAGCGTAAGAATGGTTTCCGCGCCGGTCTGCTCCTTTGCTCGTACGAATCCCAGCAGCTTCGGAGCGTGCGCAAAGTCGATGCCGTCCGTCGCCTCCGAGGGTTGCGCTGCCACCACGCCTACTGGTTCTTCGCGAATCTGCGAAATCTTGGCGTTGCGAATTTCTTCGCTCATCACCTGCGGAAGGTCGGCGGCGCGATCCACAAAGTATGCTTTGCCTTGAGTTGTGCGGGCGATGTCCTCAAGCATCTGGCGCACCACATCCGCGCCAACACCAATCGTCGAGATGGTGACACGCTGTGTCGCCGCCTGCTGTAGCAAAGCCGGCAGGTCATCAGGAACGGAGACACCGTCCGTCATCACCAGGATGTGCCGGCGCGTGACTTTCTCCTGCAGGATTGCCTGGAATCCAGCGCGTATCGGAGGATAGATGCGCGTGCTGCCTTCGGCATTGATGGAGTGAATGAGCGCCGCCAGCCGGGGAATATCGGTTGCTGGAGCGATGGGCGCTACCCATTGGAAGGTATCGTTAAACGCGATGATTCCTACGCGATCCTCCGGCCGCAACGTCGCCAGGCTGGCTGCCGCTGCCTCGCGTGCCTTGATGATCTTCTCTCCGTTCATGCTTCCGGAGCGATCGAGCACCAGCACCAGGGCCATGGAATCATCGGGAATATCCGGGTCTCCCCGCACTGGAAGCAGCTTTTCAAAAGCGGTGCGTGGCTCTTCCGGCAGGCGCGAGTTGTGCTCCCCGCCAATGAAGATCAGCCCGCCTCCGGAAACTACGTATTGGTGCAGCGCCTGGTTTTCCCAGTCCATAAGCTCACGGCCCGGATAGTTATCGAGCAGCACGGCATCCCAGTTCCTCGACGGAAGGTCATGAGGGACATCGGGCAGGATGTTCACGTCTACGTCCGCGCGCTTAAGAATTTCCAGTAGCTGTTGCGACGGCCTGTCCGCATAGGTGAGGTAGAGCACGCGCGGGCGTCGCACCATCACCGCCTGCGAGAACAGCACGCTTTCAGCGCCTTCTCCGGAGACCCTCAGCTCCAGCAGGCTCATGCCGTTTCCCGTGATGCGAAGATCCATGTCCACGGGATTGCTTCCCGACTGGAGCTGTACCTTGGCGGCGCCAAGTTCGCGTCCCTGGAAGGTCACTGCAACCCGCGCCGCCAGTGCCTTCGAGCTTTGCAGGCGAGTAGAAATCGTGAACCGCTCGCCGGAGAAGACCTCGCGCGGCACCGCCATGCTTTCGGCCTGCACCGGCAGGAGCGCGGTCGCGCCAATTGGCTTGGTAAAGACTCGCACTCCCTGCTCCCGCGCACGCAGCGCGGCACTCAAAACCTGGCCGCGATTCTCGTTGCCATCGCTGAGCAGCAAAATTCTTCTGGCGCCTTGTTGTGGCAGGGATCTGAGCGCAAGCTGCAACCCCGCTTCGAGGTCGGTGGCGGAGGCCGCTTCCGGAGTCGCATTTTGGGGAATGGCGCTCGCCGCGCGTTGCGGCAAGGGAACCACCCGCGCCTGCCCGGCCACGGTAACCATGCGAAGCTCAGCATCCGAGTTGTTCTGAATCAAATCGCGAACAACTTCCTCGCTCTTCTGCAATGAGTCCCGCGAGATGCTGGCGGAAGTATCAACCACCACGGTAAGCGCGAGTTTCTGCTGCGGCAGGTGTATCCAGGGGTCGGACAGCGCAACGGCCAGCATGGCAAAGGCGGCGCACTTCAGGATTAGGCAGGTGCGGGAAGCGCCCGGCATGGCGCGCAGCCTGGTCCACAGGACCGGCAGCAACAGCAATAGCAGTAGAAACCCAGGGCGTTGCAGCGTCATCGGGAGCACGTAAGATGCATACAGCGACTGCAGATTGTAACCGCTTCAGCTCCCGGCCGTCTGATTTACGCTTTCGCGCGTAACCGGAATGGACGCAACCTGGTTCTCAGGATTGGAATAGAAAAGCCACCATTCCAGCCACAGCAGGGCCATGCCCAGAATTACCAGCCACCACCAGAACGACCGGGCGGCATTCAGCCTCGACCATGCGCCTTGCGTGCCGAGTTCCTGCGGTTGCGGCTGCCAGCGCAGCGGAGGCAGCGGCGGTGTGTTCACGCCGACCACGCTTTCTCCTGCCGCCGTCTGGACGCGATATGCGCCGGTTTCGCTGGCGAGCAGGTAAGCGCCATGCTCAGAGAGCGTGAAAGGTTGTTGTTGGTTTGACGGACCCACTACGCCGGTCACTTTGCCCGGAATCGTGAGTGCACCAGCGATGTGAAAGTCAATGACGTCTTCGGTGGTCCCGGTCATCCACTCCACCGCCCCCGCCATGAGTAAGGGAAAAGCCTCCTGCCGGGGCAGGTTGGAGTACCTGGGATCAAACCCAATCACCAGTGTCTTGCGCCCCTGCTGCTCACGCGCTGTGATGAGCGGCGCGCGGGTCCGGTCCGCTCTCGCCAGCACTCTGTCCTCGGGGGACGCCGCGAGCGGCGCCGCCCGCTGCACAATCACGTCGTGAGTGCGAATCCATCGCGTGACCGGATGCTGCGGATCCCACGCGGAGAGGCGTATGGACGCTGCGGCGTCCCGCGACTGTTCCCGCAAAAACCAGATAGAGTTCCCACTTGGAGCCGTCGGCGGCGTTCCACTATGAATCTCAATGTCGGGAGCATTGGCCGGGCGCGCTCCCGGCGCAACCACTTCCGTTTGCACATCATGATGAGTTGCGAGCACACTGACCATCTCGCGCGCGAAAACCGAATCAGCGGTGACGATGGCCACGTGAACCGGGCGGAACGCGGGCAGAGCCAGCACGGCGCGGTTGTCGGCTTCCAGGGCATCCGCAGGGCCGATCTGGAGCTGCAGCAGTCCACCGTCTGTCGAACGGATTTCGTGCGCAAGGCTTGTGGTCTGCCCTGGGTCCACCGGAACCTTCTGCCCTCCCAGAGAGCTACCGTCGAGCAAAACTTGCATGTCGAGGGTCTGCCGAGCCCGCCCGTAGTTGGTGATGTTGCTCAACAGGTGCCAGTAGTTCGGTCGGGTGGCATCACGTTGTAGCGCAATACGGGTAATGCCGCAATTCTCAAATGGTGTGCTGGTTCCCACCAGGCGCGCCAGAAGTTTCGGCTCTCCCGGCGTGTTGAGCGTGCCACGAAAAGTTTCGAGAGCGCGGGACTGTTGTGCGTCCAGCATTCCGGGGCCCACATAAATAAGCGTTGCCCCCGGAGAACCAGCCAGCGCCGTTCGGGCCAGCGACAGAGCACGCGGAAGGTCAGCAACGGTGCTGGAAGGCTGCGCTTCGGAAATCGCCTGCCGCAAAGCAGCACGATCCGTGGTGAAGGGAAGCATCGGCGCCGGTGCTTCCTCTGCCCGCAGCAGCAGCACACGGTCGTTTTCGGAAAGAGAATCCAGAAGGCGCGCAGCTTCCTGGCGCTCCAGTTCCATCAGCGTTCTTCCACCGGGCTCGCGAACTTGCGCCGCAATCGAGGTGTCGAGCACGATCGCAAAACTGCGCCCGGAGGAGTCGCTGTGCTGGCGGATGTCCGCAATGGCGAGGATGACCAGCAGCAAAAACAGGAGCTGCGCGAGTAGTGCGCTGCGATCCCGCAGCCGGCGGCGCTGCTGGATGCTTACCTGCGCTCCAGACCAGAAGCGCAACGTGGAAACCCGCATGAGCACCGGCTGTTTTTCACGGTAGTACATCCAGACTGCCAGGCCTGCAGCAGCGGAAAACAACATCACAGCCTGCAATGGAGAGAGGGCGCTCCAGTTCATGCCACGACCCGGTTGCCTTGCAGGCTACGCAGCACAAATTCCTGATACGGAATGCTAGTCACAGCGCGGGCGTACCTTCCGCCCTGGCGAAGCGCGAGCCGTTGCAGGTCGTTCGACCATTGGAGGAAGTCGCGCTCGTAGGCTTCCGAGCTTTCCGGGGAGAGCGTGATCAGGCGCTGTTCTCCGGTTTCAGCCTCTTCCAACCGAAACTGGCCGGATGACTGCGGCCGCTGTTCGCGAGCGCTGTGTACTTGCACCAGCACAAAATCATGCCCTGCCGAACGCAACATCTCCAGGGCGCTCTGGCAACCGGTGTCATCAAAGAAGTCGGAAATCAGAATCACAGTTCCACGAGTGGGAAATCTCTGGAGAAACGCCTGCACTGATCGCCGCAGGTCCGTGCGTCCGCGCGCGGTCAGCGTTTCCAGGTACTCCAGCACGGGCCAGAAATGGTTGCGGCCTCCAGAAACGATTCTGGGCGTCTGGATACTTTCGGCGAACGGAACCAACACAGTAGTGTCGAGGCGTAGCAAGGCCAGGTAGGCAAAAGTCGCGGCGAGCCGCTTGGAGTACTGCAGCTTGGATTCCTCGCCTTCCTCGCAGTCCATGGATGCGCTGCAATCCAGCAGCAGGTAAACGCGGATGTTCTGTTCCGCCGCGTAAACCTTCAAAAACAGTTTGCCCAGCCGAAGATAGGCATTCCAATCGAGATAGCGGAAGTCCTCTCCGGAGCTGTAATGGCGATAGTCGGCGAATTCCAGCCCCGCACCATAGGTAAAGGGACGCACATGAGCGCCGGCGCCGCCAGCCAGATCGCTGCGGCACAACAGCTCCACCTGCTCCAATGTCTTCAGGAACTCGCGATCCAGCAACATCGAAAAAAGAACCACCTTGGCCGGGAACAGCCACAGACAATCGCTTGTTCGTCCTCTACGCCCAATCCGTCTTAGTTGGCGCTCACTTTATTCGTGATCTCCTGCAATAGATCATCCGGCAGCCGGTTGTCGGCCTGCGCTTCAAAGTTGAGCAGAACGCGGTGCCGAAGCGCGGGCAGAAGCAGCGCGCGAACATCATCAATGCTGACGTTGAAACGGCCTTGCAACAAGGCGCGGACCTTGCCTCCCAGAATCAGAGCCTGCGCGCCGCGCGGCGAGCTTCCATAGCGGATGTACTTCGTGGCCAATCCATTTCCACGCTGCTCGGGATGCGTTGCCAGTACCACCTGCACGGCATACTCCTGCACATGCGGAGCCACCGGGATAGAGCGCACCAGCCGGCGGATGTCGCGAATCTCTTGCCCGCTCAACACCGGCTCAACGGTGGCGGAATCCGGAGTGGTGGTGCGGTCCAGAATCGCGTGCAACTCGTCGGGCCGCGGGAAGGGAACACGCAGCTTGAAAAAGAAGCGGTCAAGCTGGGCTTCGGGTAGCGGGTAAGTGCCTTCCATCTCCAGCGGATTCTGCGTAGCCATCACGAAAAAAGGCTCTTCCAGAATGTGGGTCACGCCGCCGACCGTCACCTGCTTTTCCTGCATGGCTTCCAGCAGCGCGGACTGGGTCCTGGGAGTAGCGCGATTAATCTCGTCGGCGAGAAGCAAGTTGGCGAATACCGGCCCCGGCTGGAACTCGATGGACTTGTGCCCGTCGCTGCGCTCCTGCAGTACGGTAGTGCCGATTACGTCCGCGGGCATCAGGTCGGGGGTGAACTGAATGCGCGAGTACTTCAGCGTCAGCGCCTCCGCAAGCGTGCGTACCAGCAGGGTTTTCCCAAGTCCCGGAACTCCTTCCAGCAGCACATGGCCGCCAGCGAGCAGGCAAATAAATACGCCCTCCACAACTTCTGTCTGGCCGACCACCACTTTGGAAATCTGGTGGCGGACGTCCGCGATCTTTTGAGCCAACAACTCAAACTCTTCTGCAAAGGCTTTGCCCTGATTCGGGCTGGTGGCGGGCGCGGAGAATTCCATGAGGTGTTAGTTTCCGTTTCCAGACGAAGCAGCTTTACCGCTGCTCTTCGCCGAATGGTCGAAATATCTTCTCACATAGGCACGATAGCGCAGCGGAACCGCGCCGTGCTCCGCTCCATTGGTGGTGGCATTTCCCGCCGCAGCGGCATTGCTGTAGGGCACCATCACCTTGCCCGGCTCAAGCTCCGCCCGCATCTTTGCCTCTCCTTTAAATGGGGTCGCCTGGAGCGGGACCACCTCCGGAGTAGTCTGCGCCTGCTGCGACTCCCCCGGCTGGTTGCCAAACGACTCCTCTCCCGGAGAGCCAGCCGCAGGAGGCTGCAACCCGCCTTGCGTTCCTGTGCCTTTGACTGCCATCGCCTGATCGCCCGCTGCGCTGGAGTCCTTGTCACTCGGCGCGTTCGGAGTCTTGCCCGCGGCGTTCTGACCGGAGTTGGCATCCTTGGACATCTCGTTCGCGGACTTTTCCGACTGACCATCCTTGCCGCCGGACGGAGCTTTGGCGTTCTGCTCCGGATTGGCGGAGTTCCGGTTCAGCGCCGCCATGAGCCCGTTGAATGCCTGCTTCAACTTTTGAGCAAGGGAAGGTGATTGTCCCTTCTGTTGTTGCTCGCCCGGGCCTCCCGACTGATTTCCCTTTTGTTGTTCAGAAGCGGAGGAGCTTTGTGCCGACTTTGCGGAAGCTGAGCCTTCCTGGTCCGAATTCAGGCCACCTTCGGCCTCTGCCGAATCGTCGGAGGACTGAGGAGCTGAACCTTCTTCTCCGGGCGTCGAACTACCGGCCTGCTGCGGAGGGGCTGCGCCCTTCTCTGCCTCCATCGTTCCCGCCAGCTCGGGCCGCAGTCCCGCCAGCAGGTTCTCCAAAGCAATGGGTTTGGGCGGCGGAGGGGCCTGCTTCTTCTCGAACAATTCGGAAGCTTCCAGCGAGCGGAGGGTCTGTCGTAATTCGCTTTGCGCTCGCTCCAACAGACGGACTCCGGGCGCCTGCTGTCCAGGGCGATATACCAACAGCACGCAAAACACCGCGGCCAATACGAGAGGGAGCTTGAACAGCTCAGGTCTCCAGGCGGCAAACAGGGCGCGAGGCTGAATCCTTGAGAGACGCGCCAGCGCATCCCGGCGCTGGCAGGCGGCGATCTCTCCATTTTCCGAGGCGTTGCTGCTGGAAGCTAAATGCAGCGCAGTGGAAAGGCGGTCTTGCAAACCTGCGGCTTGATCCAGGTTCTGGGCAAGCCGGTAATCGGAGGGTCGCGATCGCCACGTCAGCAGCGCACTCACAGCAACCACCGCTGTGAGAACAACCAGGGCTGCAAGCAGGACCCAGCGTTGCGGAAAGAAAACGGCAGCAATCTGTAGTGCCGGAAAACTCCACAGGGAGAATTTGGCGCAGCGGGCGAGAAAAGCGTCGGCGAAGGTCCTGATGCGGACAATACGGATCGCATCCATTAAAGGATGAAGGTCGCTCAAAGTATCCTCGTCCGGCCCCCGTTTCTTGCCCCATTCCGGCCGGCGCCGCCAGACAGTACGATGCCCGGCAAGCGAGTTTGTTATGCGCTGACTACTATTGTAAGAGACGAATCGATGATTGATGTAGCAAAAATGGGCTAAGCGCGAAGATCAGGGAATTCACTGGAAATGCCGCTTGCCGCTTTAACCAATAAAAAAGGCTGCCCGTTTTGTGGGCAGCCCTTTCCAGGAGGGACTGTAATTGAGTCAGTTCACAATGGTGATGGTGAGCTGTACGTTGTGCTGCGGAGTTCCGCCGCCACCAGCGGCGGCGCCAGCAGTGACGGTCACGGTAGCGGGCCCCACAGGAGTAGCGTTGGGATTGGTCTGAGGAGTGGGATTTCCATCTCCACAGGCCGCCAATCCTAACAGCAGCACGGCCAGAAGCAGGCCCACGAGCAATGTGCGCTTGCGGCTCCCCGATCCCATCAACAGCATTCCAAAGACTCCGAGAGAGGCCAGCAGCCATCCCAGATCTGGCGAATGCGGATGCACCGCGGCGAGTTGCGTTCCGGTGGTGCGAATCACCAGGGTTGAGGTAACCGGACTCTCGCCATTGGATACCAGCGAGGCCGGAGTAAAGGTGCAGGTGACACCAAGGGGAAGGGGGCCGCAGCTAAGTGCCACTGTGCCGGTGAATCCGTGCAGCGGAGTCAGGGTAATCGTGGTTTGTACCTGTTGTCCGCGAGTGATGGTGATGGAAGACGGATTCGCGGTCAGCGTGTAGTCAGGCTGCGGGGGAGAGGCGACAGTGACATCCACGGGAGTTGAGGTGCTGGCAAGAAATGCACTGTTGCCCTCGTAGTGTGCTGTGATGCTGTGTTGTCCCACCGCAAGGCTTGAAGTTTCCAATACCGCATGACCACCGTCGAGGGAGACCGCGCCGAGCACGGTCTGACCGTCAAAGAAGGTCACGGTACCATCCGGTATTGTCGGCGGGGCAGCGACTGCAAACAAGGAAGCGACAGTAGTTGTAGAAGCAACTGTGGCTGTGAAGGTGACAGTGCTACCGGAAGTAATTTCTCCTGCCGGACTCGCTGTCAGCAGTGTGGTGGTTTCCGCCGCCTGGGGTGGAACCGTTACGGTTACGATCACGTCGTTCGAAGTACTCGCCTCAAAGTCCTCGCTTCCTTCGTAACGGGCGTGGATTTCATGCGCGCCCTCTTCGAGTTCCGTGGTGTGGAATACCGCAATCCCGTCGTCCAGAGTGGCGCTTCCAATGGTGTCTTTTCCCTCACGGAAAAACACCGTGCCGGAAGGTGTTCCTTCCGCGCTGACCGTGGCCGTAAAAGTGATCGTCTGGCCGAGCAGCACACTGCCCGACTCCGGGCTTACGGTTAGCGCCGTCGTGGTTGGTCCGGCCGTTGCTATGCCGATTCCCGTCAAAGAGATGGTATGCGGCGAGTTGGAGGCATTGCTCGTGATGGTGAGATCGTCCTCGATCTCGCCACCCTGCTGAGGCGCGAATGCAAGATCGATCACGCAAGTCGCGCCCGGTGTGATCGTCGCTGGATCACCGGAGCAGGTTGCGCCATGAATTCCGAAGTGATCGCTCCCCGATCCATCGAGCAAATGGAGATCGGCGGTCCCGGCATTGCGAATGGTGAGAGATTTGGACTCACTGCTTTGACCCACAGCGATTTCGCCAAACGCTAATGCGGTATTTCCAACGTTCACTTTGCGGAGACGCTGGTTAAGGCCATCGCTGATATAAATTCCGCCGAGACCATCGACGGAGACTGCGATGGGAAGTTGCAGTTGCGCGGCAGTGGCCACGCCACCATCCCCGCTGAATCCCGGCCCCATGTCCGTATTGCCGGCAATTGTGGAGATCATGCTCTCCGGGTCCACTTTGCGAATGAGGTGATTTTCACCATCCGCAATGTAGATGCTGCCTTCACTGTCTAAAGCCACGCCGAATGGAGACCCTAGCTGGGCTTCGATTGCCGCGCCATCGTCTCCGCTATATCCGCTGCTTTCCGGCGTGCCTGCGATGGTTGTGATCACGCCCGTAGCACGGGTGATCTTGCGGATCACAAAGTTCTCGGTATCCGCGATGTACAGGTTGCGGTCGCGATCTACCGCCACG
>JBFXAV010000009.1:0-14435 GCA_050183935.1 Candidatus Korobacteraceae bacterium
GCGCACCATTTACCAAACTGAACAAGGAGTCGTTTACGCTGTACGAAGACGGAGCCCCGCAGCAAATTTCGATTTTTGACCGGGAATCGGAGCTGCCGCTTTCCATTGTTGCCTGCATCGATACCAGCCTGAGCACCCGCAAAGACCTGGCGCTGGAAGTGCTTTCGGCGCGCAAGTTCGCGCACGCGATTCTGCGGCCGGTGGATGCCATGGCGCTCTACCAGTTCAACGAGATTGTTACGGAATTGGTGCCATTTACTTCGGACCTGAAGCGCATTGATCGCGGGCTGGACCGAGTACGCCTGGGCGCTGCCACGGCAGTTTACGACGCTGTTTTTCTGGGGTCGCAGTCCTTGCTTGACCGCCAGGGACGTAAGGTCCTGGTGGTGATCACAGACGGCGGCGACACGGTGAGCGAGGTGGACTACCACGCAGCCCTGCGGGCTGCGCAGCAGGCAGAAGCCATCCTTTACAGCGTCATCATCGTGCCCGTTGCTGCCAGCGCGGGACGGGATACTGGCGGAGAAAACGCGCTGATTCAGCTTTCCAAGGACACCGGCGGCAAACATTACTATGCCGCTGGACAGCAGGGGCTCGACGAGGCCTTCCGGCAGATCAGCGAAGAGCTCCGCACGCAGTTTCTGCTTGCGTACTATCCTTCGCGCCGCCTGGCGGCAAGCAGCTTCCGCAGTATTCGGATAGACGTGAATTCTCCGGAAGTTCCAGGCATTCGTGCGCGACACCGGGCAGGGTATTACACATCGAAGGGCCGGTAAGGCTGAGTGTGCCTTGCTGATTGAAAATCCTTCTTTAGTCTTCCTTTAAAGATTTATCGGAAATGACTTTCGGGAAAGTATTTATGTCTTTGGTTGGGTTGGCTGAGTAGCGATCCTTCGCTTCGCGAAAGATGACTCAACGTAGGCGTCGATGTTGGCACTGGATGGTCTGGTCCTTGGTTGCCCCGTGTAAAATGCATGCATGGCATTTCGTGGTCCTGGAACTCCCAACCCTTCCAAGAAGAACAAGCTGCCCCCTCCCGAAGAGACCTTTGAGGAGGCCACATATCTTAAAGCGCTCGGCGAGAAGCAGAAGACAGTTTCGGTGAAGCTGCATGGCGGAGAAGTGGTACACGGCTGGATTGAGTATTACGACAAGAACATGATTCGGCTGACCCGCGAAGATGCTCCCAATCTATTTATTTTCAAGCACGAAATCATGTACATCCTGGAAGATAGCGGCAGTAAGAAGCGAGTTTAGCTCCCAGCCTGGCCGGGAAGACCGGATCGGGAACCAATCGAATCCTCCGAGCGAAAGAAAAATTGTCCGAATCCACTGAGTTTGCTCCTATAGCCATTGAGATTGCCCGCGAGGCTGGGGCATTGCTCATGGGATTTTTCGCGCGCCGCATCGGCTACGAGTACAAGGGAGACGCCGACCTTGTGACCGAAGCCGATCGTGCTTCAGAAAAGCTGATCGCTGACCGCATCCGCACTCGCTGGCCTCGCCACGGAATCGTAGGCGAAGAGGGAACGCAGGTGGACTCCGGCGGGGAGTATCGCTGGTACGTTGACCCTCTCGACGGAACTACGAACTTTGCTCACGGTTTCCCTGTGTTCTGCGTCTCCATGGGACTGGAGTACAAGGGCAAGCGCGTAACCGGAGTTGTGTACGATCCTACGCGCGATGAGATGTTTTCCGCCGAGCAGGGAAGCGGAGCTTACCTGAACCAGCGCCGAATCCGTGTCTCCGCTACCGCGCGGTTTGACGGTTCGCTGCTGGCCACCGGCTTTCCCAGCCAGAAGCGGCATAAAAACCCGAATATCCACTTCTACCACCAGATCACGCTTAAAACGCATGGCGTTCGCCGTGCCGGATCGGCGGCCCTTGACCTGTGCTACGTGGCTGCCGGGCGAGTGGACGGATTCTGGGAGTTCAACCTCAATCCCTGGGATACCGCCGCTGGCGTGTTGCTGGTGGAGGAAGCGGGCGGGAAGGTGAGCGACTTCAGCGATGGTCCATTCCAGACAGCCAGCAAGGAGACCTTGGCGTCCAATGGATTGATCCACGCTGATCTGCTGCGAGAGTTCCATGCGATCTTCGAGGGGAGAGGACTGGAAGCACTGGCTTCTCCCGTGGACTACGCGCGTTCCAGCAACAAATAAGTTTCCCATATGGCGAAGAGACCGCCCTTGCGAGCGGTCTCTTCGCGTTGTGTGATTTGTGTTGTGATTACTGGACTGCGGAATATTTACTTTCTGCGGCGACGTGCCACGACTCCGCCTGCCAGGCTTCCCAGACCAAGTACCAGCATCAAGGGCAGCGTGGAAGCAGTCTGCGGAAGCGCGCTGGCTTCCCTGCCTGCCTGCGGTCCCTGGGCTCCTTGTTCCATGCTGCGGTTCTGGGCCAGGAAGTCGTTATTGTCGCGATCGTTCACGCCGGCCTGTTCGGCTTGGCGTTCCACAGCTCCAGCGGCTGACTCTGCACCACGCTCGACTGCGCCAGCCGCGTTTTCTGCGCCTTGCTCCATGCGGTTGCCGGCGGAGTCAGCGCTTTGTTCTGTACGGGTAGCAGCCGCTTCTGCGGATTGTCCAGCCTGAGGAACCGGCTGGGTAGCCTGCAGCTCAGGACGCTCTTCGGTTGCACCGGCCGGTGGCCGCTGGTCGGTGATGCCCGCCTGTTCGGCTCCGCGCTCCACCGCTCCAGCTGCGGATTGCGCGCCCTGCTCAACGGCTCCTGCGGCGCTACGGGCTCCGCTTTCCACTGTATTGGCGGCACTTTCCGCACCGCGCTCCACTGCTCCTGCGGCGGAGTCAGCTTGCCGTTCGGCAGAATTGGCCGCGCCTTCCGCACTTGCTGCGCCCGCTGCTGCCACGGATTCTGCGCTTTGAGTGGCTGGGGATTCGGGAGTGGCTGCCTGCGCCTGCTCACTGCGCTGTTGACGGCCGGTTACCTTCACGGACTCACGCATTTCCTGCTGGCGATCGCGTACGCGTTCGGGCAGCACAAACTCGTAGCCGTAGTTTTTGCCGGTGATCCAGAGCTTGTCCAGATAGTAGTCGTTGCCAATGTGATGTAACTGCAATGTCGTTTCTTCCGGCGTCTGGTTGTTGTTCAGCGCATCAATTGTCATGGCATTGGCCTGAAAGACCATACCGTTGTCGCTGAAGATCTGCAGGACTGGGGAGTCCCCGGAGCCACGCGGTTCTTCGATGGTGTATGTCCCTGGCTCCAAGACCTTGTCTTGAACCATGACCGGGTATGGCAGGTCCACGATTACACGGTCGTTCATTGGGCCTTGAGCTGCCAACCCTGCTACCAGGAACAAGCAGAGAACTGCGGTGAATACTGCCTTTTGCATATAAGCCCCCCGTTGATTTTGAAGCGGCGCTTTCATTGGAAAGATGAGGCGCGGAGAGTGAGGGATGCCCCGGGGAGTAGTTTCCAGATGCAGTGGGAACGCGCAGCAGGGATGGGCAGAGACTTTTGGAAGAGGTGCTCCTCAGGCGCCAAACTCTGCATCCAACCGTTTGCCTCGCGGAGGTGAACGATGGACGGCATTTACCGCCGGGCCAAGCTGGCCCGGCTCCACAGTTATGTGCAAACTCTGTGCGGTGTGTATAGCCGCGTTGCCCGCAAACTAGGGGTGGACCGCTCTTATGTCAGCCGAGTCGCCAAGGGAGAAAGGCGTTCGGCAGAAGTGGAAGTAGCTTTGCTCGCCGAATTTGAGGAGGCGCAGGAGAAACCATGAGTCAGGTTGTTCTTAACTTTTTGCGAGAATTCTCCTGGTTAGTTTGGCGCATACTCGGGGCTGGCAGAGGCGGGTGCTCCATCAAGTCAACCACAAGATGAAAAAACCGGCGCTCGTCCGGCGTCATGCTTCTACCGTATTTACGCTTGAATTGCCTGGCAAACTCGCGGAGGCTGGGCAAACTTCGGGCAGGACGTAGCGACGCTTCGCTCATGGCGTCGTGAGAAGCCACACCAACCACAAAGGTTGCCAGTCACCATTGGTGACACACATTATTTTTAACTCCCGACGTAATTCTGGCCAGTGTGCGTAGTTCAGGGGCTTCTCTATATATCCCCCGCATTCACACGCAACTCTCGTTTTTTAATTGAACCATTCGAGAAAAAGGAGGAAACTTTCGACCCTGCAACCATTGCTGGCCGTGCCATCTCCGCAGGGAGGACTGACGATGAACCGAGCGCTACGATCCGGCGTTGTAATTGCATTTTTGATAGCGGGCGTCGTCGCGGCCGATGACCGCCAGGTAGACTTCGACGAGCAAATGGACTTTGCGAAGTTCACGACGTTTTCAGTGGGTCAGGGTCGGATCACCAGCAACAAGCCGGAATTGAGCGGCTCCATTGTGCGCGAGCGAATCGAGGCGGCTATCCGGAGGGAACTTTCTGCCAAAGGTCTCCGGGAGGTTCCAGGGCAGTCTGACCTGGTGGTGATGTATGGACTGGGTGCGGCCAACAAAGCCGATGTTCAGACGTGGGTTGGACCGAGGGGCCGCCGCCGCGCCACCAGCGTTAACCGGTTTACGGAAGGGACACTGGTGATTGACCTGAGGCAGCGAAGCAGCCGCGAGCTGGTGTGGCGCGGCATCTATCGTGATGATGAAAAAGACGCAGGCAGGATCGCTCGAAAACTTGATGAAGACGTCAAGAAGCTGTTCGAAAAGTATCCACCCAAGAAGTAGGCCCGCCCGATCTTTTCAAGTTTAGCGTCCGATCGTTAAGAGCCGGCACCGAGGAGGATCCCGTCGCGAGCGGTGGATCTAAATCTCGCTTTGCACTTCAAATCCCCAGGCCTTCAGCAGTTCCTGTGGAACGTACTTATGGTTCTTGTTTGCCCGTGCCCACTCTTTCAGCGGTCCCGAAGCCTCGTATTGCTCAGGCTTGAGCCGCAGGCTTTTCACAAGGGATTCGAAACTGCTCAGAGTTGGGGGGAAGATGAGTGGTTCCGGTTTGCCCCAGTTCGGGTTGCCGCGCCGCTTCGTTATCGAGGATGGAATTTTGGTCACTCCTGATCGTAACCGACGAATAACCATTCCGCAATGCTGAACCGGAAACCAACGTACAACATACGGTACTAGTCTTTCGGTAAGTGCTCATTCCCCGAGCGCGGAAACGCAACCAGAACGGGTCCCCTACGCAGTGCGGGAGAATGTAGCAATCTTTTAGCCCCAGCGTGCACCGGTTTCCACAGCACGTCTCAAAACAGTAAGAATGTAAGCCTAAAGGCCGATTGACCCAAAACAGGAATCGTCCTAGTGTGGGGCTTCTTGGAGGTCAGAGAATGCTCCGCGTTCTGCTTGCCCTGCTGCTCCTTTCGTTCCCGGCCTGGGGAGATGAGCTGATTTTCAGCAGCTTTCACTTCGATTACATCGCAGGGGATTTGCCCACGGCTAATCCATTTGGCAACCATATCCATCCGTTCGGACCCTATCTGGAGGCCGAAGGCGTAGGCGGCGCAGGAGTGTTTCTGGGCGGCACCGGCACGCCAACTGATCCTTTCCTGTGGGAGAAGGGACTGTTGAGCTTTTTCGGAGTAGGACGCCCGCCTGGTTGCACCGACTCCTTCCTGAGCAACCCTCCCTGTCTGACCATTGAGTTTGTCGGATTGAAGGGAATTATCGATTCAGCCGGTTTGCTGCAAATGTTCGGAAGCGCGTTTGCCACTGCATCCCCGCAATACATGACATTACTTGGCCTTGTAGACGCCAGGCTCTATGGCACATTTGAGTTGAGCGAACGCGTTCCGTTTACATGCGAAGGATGTACTGATAATGTTTTTCGTTCTGCCAACAGTACTTTGCGCCTTCAGCCTGTCCCTGAGCCGACTACGATTTTTCTGATAGGCTCTGGAATCGTCGGCATTGCCGCGCGGGGACGAAGGCGTTCTCCGAGAAAAGTTGCCAACGGCTGATTCCGAACCGCTCTGCTTCCCCTTGAATTCCAAATTTCTTGCTTACCGGCAAGAGCGCGGGGCGGGGAAAATTGTAAGGACACTTCCTGGAGAGCTGCGCTCGCCTCGTCGCTATTCCGTTCAGCATTCTTCTGCGCTAGTGCAGTGCTCAACCTGGGTCGATAGCAAGATTCCATATACAATTGCAAGAGTCGGCGCGAAAGTGGCGGAATTGGCAGACGCACCAGACTTAGGATCTGGCGGGTAAAACCGTGGGGGTTCGAGTCCCCCCTTTCGCACCAATGGATTTGGAGGACGCCGCGCGTTCCCCGACGCTTGCACTCAATCAGCGGTGAACAACGCGTGGGCTGAGACACCCAATTGGCAAGTTCAGGCGTAGCGTGACTTTGCTTTCACAGCTCCCAAAGAATCCAAAGGAGCAACAGCATGAACAGTGGTACCGCGCCCGGGACGTGATTCGATCATAAGATCGCCATTCACCAGACCCAATCTCTCCCGCATACTCATTAGCCCGAGCCCTCGGCCAGCTATTTCAGGGCTAAAGCCCACACCAGAATCGCTGATGGCCAGATGGATTGCGCCCGGTCGTTCCCACAACCGTACTTTCACCAGCTTCACTCCGCTATGCTTGGCGGCGTTGTTCAGTGCTTCCTGCAAGACTCGAAACAGGGACAACGAAACTTTCGGTGATGGCAGATTCACAAGATCGTGACTGAAATCGACTTTCATCTTCCTTTGCGCGCCGAACTCTTGGCAAAAGGTCTTTGCGGCCCGGGCAATGCCTACGTATTCGAGATGAGAAGAGTGCAGTTGATGTGAGAGGGACTGTACGGACGTGGATATTTTTATGGCCTGCTTCCTTAGCTCTTCGAGGCGGCGGACAAGTTTGGTGGCGGAATCCAACGGACCTTCCTTGATCTGCTCAACCGCCAGAGTCAGGGTTGCAAGACCCTGGCCGATATCGTCGTGAAGGTCCCTCGCGATGCGATTCCTTTCCTTTTCTTGCTCTTCGATAAGCCGTCTGCCAAAGTCGGATGGTTGGGTTCCCAAGCGATTTTGCTCGCTGTCCTGAAGGGGCGCGCCTTTTGGCTCCTTTACTTCTGTGACATCCACGCCTACCCCGATGTACCCGGCGAACGAACGATTCTGAGTAAATCTTGGCGAGCCACTGTCAAGAATCCATCGATATTCTCCGTCGAACCGTCGGAGTCGATAGCACACTTGAAAACTCTCGCGTCGATCAAACGACTGAAAGTAGGTGTGTAAGAGCCGCGGCAGATCCTCGACGTGAACCACATTGCTCCAGTCAGTGCCAAGTTCTCCCGTCATAGATGTGTCCGTAAACTTCATCCAGGGCTCGTTGAAGTAGGTGTGCTTTTTGTCCAGTCCTGCCAGCCAGACCAGCGCGGGAGTCAAATTCGCAAACAGACGCAGATGTTGCTCGGATAGAATTGCCTCGGAGCTGGTGGGGTCCTTCATGTTTCCTCCGTCGAGGCCGCTGCTCCTTTTGCTGGGAGAGTTTGGCGCAGTCGTTTCAGCTGTGTACGACAGATAACGGGCAAACAACGACACTTGCCACCTTCTTCTTAGGACCTTTTTGAAGCGAGGCCATGAGATTCACTGTTTTTCGCCAGAGAATTAAACAGATTTGTAGACTAGCGTCCGGCTCGTTTCGCCGACTGGTTCTCATGCGAAGCCCCAATGAGAATAGGCCTAACCCGGAAGAATCAGCCTGGAGAACGCGAACACTGTTCTGAAAACAGAACACCCTGGGTACAAAATGAGTGCGAAAGAGGGATTAACCAGCCAAAACTTAAGGAAGTGGCATAACACCACCATGCGCTCCAGGAATTCTCCCGATAAAGTTTTTGTTCTGAAAACGGAAAAAAGTTTCAGGCAACAGGATCGCAGACATAGATAGCGCCAAAGGGTTGTCGGAGCTTTGCGAAGTTCAGCACAGATTACGAAGCAGTTATTGGGTTACGAAATATGTTAACTAAATAAATAATAGGGAGGCACGATGGTCGCTTCCCTAAATGCGAATTCCCAGATCGGTCCCCTGAATGTACCATTTCTGCAGCTTCCTGAAAGAACCATAATGCACACCTTGCATCCGGGCCTCAGGCTACGGGCACTTAGGGAACGCCTGAACCTCACACTGCGTGATGTAGAAGAAATCACGGCCCGGCTAAGTGCCAAATATCAGAACGACGATTATGCTCTAAACCTAAGCCGCTTGTCTGATATTGAAACAAAGAGAGTCGTACCCAACATATTTCGCATTTACTCCCTTTCTGTTGTTTATGGAATGGATGTGAAAGAGCTGCTCTCCTGGTACGGCATCCAACAGGAAAATTTGTTAGCTGATATGGAGCTCACGCGGAGCGCCCCAACACGCAGGCCCGTCAGTATTCCGCCATCTGGTTCAGCGAACGTTCCCATCCAACTCGATCCCGGTTTCGATATGAGGCGGACTGCGAACGTGGGCCGGTTTATTCAAGAATGGGGAGTAGTTCCGTTGGCTCGTCTCAGTGAAATGGCAGAGGCAGACGAGAAATATGTATACGGATATGTGGGTTTGGAAGACTTCACCATGTACCCGCTTTTGCTTCCGGGCTCGTTCGTGCAAGTGGATGAATCGCGGCGAGTTCTGGTGGAAACAGGTTGGCGTTCGGAGTATGAACGGCCGATTTACTTCTTTGAAAGTCGTGATTCGTACATTTGTTGTTGGGCAAGAATGAGGGGCAAGGAGATTATCCTCGAGTCCCACCCACTTTCCCCAGTGGCGTCGAGAACCGTCCGATCGCTAGACCTCGAGATTATCGGCCAGGTGGTGGGTATTGCTATGCGGCTCGGCCGCTCGCCCGTGCCAGAGAAGAAACCACAAAAGCTATCACCTTGAAGTGTGCCGGTGAGCCGCCAGCTAGATCCGATGGTTCACCTGCAGAAAGCCATGAAAGCTCGTCTGGTCTGCAATCACTTGTGTCTAATTTGACTTGTTGAACGAGATCCCTCATTGGGGTGCGGAGAATTTCTGTCCAAACACGGGTGTGCGCGCTGGCCAGGGCGCTTCTTGCTGCATCTTTCCCGTGAGTTCGGGCCAGCCCCCAATGACCATACCCACCACTGGGCTTGCGAGTTCCCGCCAAGTACTTGAGCCTCTCCCACGGACCCGCTATGGCGGTAAGTGTGCGAACCACAAGATCTTCGTCTGCCGCTAATAATGCCATCTTTTGTTCCGCTTTCCGAACACCGAACAGTTTGACGATTTAGGCCGATACAGTCTGGTTTGTCGAGCACAGTAACGCGGTGCAGTAAATCCTAAAAAGGAGCGCCGCGCAATGACAAAAATTGCAGTCAACCTTCTCGCAGGGCTGTTGCTAGCCATCGCTGTTCCAACCTCCACACCAAACCCTGATGCGACAAAGCCCTGGTCTCCAAAGACGACCTTTCAAGCCGCAAACTACTGCTGTGACCCCCCTCCTCCCTGCCCGTGGTGCCCGCCGGATCCTTTCCGATAGAAGCTGTTATGGCAATAGGGGTTGTGGACGAGCGACTTGAGCGGTATTCTCGACGCCTGCCATTGTACCCATGGCCCCTATTCGCCAATTCGCCTATATCTTCTGGTTCAGCGCACCCATTTTTCATTTGGTGCTGGCGATAATCATGCGGCGTAAAAGGCTAGACCTCGAGTTCCCAATGTTCTTCCGGTACCTTGTGTTCAAGGTATGCCGCTCGGTCCTTCTCTTTGCTACCCGCGAGCTTAGCCCTGGCCCAGAATACGTTGCATATTTTTTCCTCTACTGGTTGTCCGAGGTTGTGGAAATAGTGCTGAGTCTCGCTGTGGTCTACGAACTGTTTTACAACACGTTCGGCCGTTATGAGGCTTTGAAAAAGGTCATTCCCCTGTTTTTTCATTGGGCAACGGGCATTCTAATTCTGATGAGCACAGTCGCAGTTGCGTCTTCTCCGGCGGGAGATGCCAGCCGCCTCATGGTAGGGGTACTCAGTCTCAAACAAGGGGCCACAATCGTAGAACTTGGCCTTTTGCTGCTCCTTTTCTCGGCAGCAAATTTTTTTCAAGTCAGCTGGAAGCACTACGTTTTCGGTATTGCGATGGGGTTCGCGCTCCATGCGAGCGTTGAAGTAATAGCTGTGACGTTCCGCGTGCGTTTGGGAATGATTGCCCAATCCGGTTGGAACTTCGTGAACGGGGCGGCATACCATTGTGCAATCGTGATCTGGATCGTGCATTTATTAAGCCGTGCACGAACTCACGACATGGAAATCGATATTCCCCAAAGCAACCTGGAAGAGTGGAATACGACCTTGCGGGGGATGATGCGGCAATGATTGTCGTAGGACTTCTCGTATTCATCGCGACCACGGTTCTCTTTCTGGTGTGGCGGACGCTAAGAGGGCAAGCGGTTCCTATCTCTGACGTTAGCGAGTTAACCAGCCGACTCCAGCCGGTTGACCTCGTGGCATTTAAGAACCTAGTCGATGTAGAGGATCAGAAATACATCGAAACCCAGCTCCCTTCGAGCGACGTACGGGTCTACCGGCGGCTGCGCGCACGAGCCGCCATCTCTTATTTGCGCCTGACTGCACATAACGCAGCCGTATTGGTTCGGCTTGGAGAGAGCGCCGCGAAAAGCAACATCCATGATGTGTCCCAGCGTGGACAGGCTTTGGCCCAGTTAGCTTTCTCTGTGCGCCTAAGTTGCCTATTCACCATAGCTAGGTTATGGGCGACTGTCGCATTCCCAAAACTCTCTTTGGCAGTGTTCGCGGATTGGGAACAACGGGTTGCCATGATGCATGAATGCATAAAACTTTTGGCCCTAGCGCAACATCCGGGCGCTTCGCCGGCTGGACTCCAGTTTGGAGGACCGAATTCAGGAGTTTGTTGATCCACTCTTCTGGCGCCCGCTCAAAAGAGCACTTTGAGTTGTAGCTGCAAAATACGTCCAGCAGCATCAAACTGCTTCTCGTTCAGAAAATCACGATTCGAGACGTTTGCGTAGGATGTGCTTTGGGCGTTCGTGCTTCCGAAGATATTTGCAGGGGCTAATGAGTAGTTGCGGTGATTAAAAACGTTGTAGGCCGCAAGTTGAAAATCAAAACTGACCCTCTCCCCTAGCGGAATGTTCTTAGAGAGAGCCATGTTCCAGACGTTCAAGGGAACAGAGCGTTCCGTGTTGCGCCCAAGGTTGGTTCGTGAGCCAAGTTGCGCCTGCACGTACCTGGCATTCGGGTTATTCGCGACGTATCCAACGGTGCGACTGTCAGGGCAGCTATTGTCAATTCTTGTCGTGCCGTTGGACGCGTCACGGCACAGGCGGCTTGTCGATGTGCCGGTTCGCGGAAGACCGGCGGGGTTGTAGATTGCCCGATCCCCCACTGCATCGCCGTTCCCATTGGAATCGACGCCGGATTGCACTGTGATGGGCTGCCCACCTTGCCAGAGGTATGATCCACTCCACCGCCATCCGCTAAGACCCAAACGAAAAACCGAGTTTTGTATGGACACACCCGGCAGATCATATGTCCACAACAATGCGACTTTGTGACGTACATCGAAAACTGAACGTCCCCATTCACGATTCAGATCAAAAGCATCTTCCGCCCGCCGAGGGTTGACGATGCTGGTAGCCGAGTCATTGGTTGAGTTATCCTCTGCTCTCGACAGCGTATAGTTGAGTTGTACGAAGAATCGGTCTCCCCTGTGAAGTAACTCCAGCGAGCCTCCATGATAGCGACTGCTGCCCAAGCTCGGGTAAGCGGTGATGACATTGCGGAATCCCTCTGCCGTGAACCGCTGCCCCTGAAGCGCCACAGCGGCGGCTCTGGTCGGGGCAGAATCCGGAACGATTGAAGGAACTTCTGCCAGTGACAGGTATGTAGGCAGTCCCGTGAATCCCCGTTCAAAGATTGTTATTGAGTTGAGCTGCGTTTGTACCGGCAATCTCAATGCCCGGGTTCCGAGATAGCGGAGCTCCGCCCGTGTCTTTTTTCGCAGCTCGCGTTGAACCCCTACGGTCCAGCTAAATACCTGTGGAGAGAAGTGGTCCGGCATCATGGCAGACGTCAGATTGCGCGCGGTCTGCTGCGTGGATGGCGGGGAAAAGTTCAATTGCATACCGCCACCGCTAAGGTATCCGGCGCCAGGCCGGCCCAAGAGAAAATCGGGGCACCAAGCCGGAGGTGATCCAAACACTCCCGAACAAGCCGTATTTGGATTCAAGAGGGCACTTCTCTGCGGTGGCCCGCTTGTTATGTAGAAACTGTAGGGAAGCTGGTCGTAACCAATTCCAGAGCCACCGCGAACCAGCCACTTTCCACTGCCTGTCAGATCCCAGGCAAAACCCACGCGTGGAGCGAAGTTGTTGGTGTCGTCTTTTGGCTTGCGGAACACCAGATTGAAGCCGAAGGGTGTCACGCACGATACGCAGTTGGAAACAGCATTCAGGCTATTGTCAGTTGCTCCCTTGGGGAGGCCGAAAAAGTCATAGCGCAATCCGGCATCCACCGTGAAATGTGGACTCAGGTGGACGCTCGAGCTGAAGAACCATGCCACATTTTTTGCATTGCCCGAGAAGGCGTCATTGCCTACACCCTGAAGCACTCCTCCCGGCTGATCTGGAATCTGGTCGTTTACCAATCGACTTAGCGTCCGGTATTGATTTTGACCGCGAGCCTGCGATAGAAAAACTGAAGTTGTGGTATTCCAGCGATACTCTGCCCCAGCCTTCCAGTAGTGGCGCGTACCGGATCGCCCCACGGAGTAGAGGATGTCGTAAAAGTTTGAAGTCCGGTGCTGTGGAAGGTTGCCGGCAGGACCAATAACTGCCCCGAGTTCATCAATGATCGTCGTGGGGTAACGAGCACCAATCTCTGATACCGGGAACGCAAGCATAAGGCGACCGTAAGTTGCCCTCAAGTCACTTGTCGTGCGGTTATCCATTACCCAGGTGTGCGCGGCGATTGTCCTCTGTTGATCAGCAGCTGAATCTGCGCTGAAAGCCGGCTGTGGGAACGAGCCATTATTCGGCTGGCGCTGCCAGTCCTGAATGTGCCGGAGGTGCAATTGCTGGTATTGCCCGACGAAATCAATATTGCTGACGTACTGGTACTGCGATAAGTAGGAAGGAGAGTTTGCAATTGCGCGCCCTACCGGAATCTGGAAGACGCCGGAAGGAACCGTTACCGGCACAAAGTAATCCGCAGCAGGTGCTGTGGGAAAATAGTTGAGCAAATCAACTACAGAGGCATTCGCTGCGATACCCTTCAATGCTGTCACGCCATCGATTGTAGGAGCAAAGATGGACCGGCTGGTCCCTTGCAAGTTGGTATTCTGGCGCTCGAATGCGCCAAAGAAGAACAGCCTGTTCAGGATAGGCCCGCCGATGCGGCCACCGGTGCGAAAGTAGTCAAACCGGTTCTTAGTACGGCTGGCGCCACTTTGAATCTGTCTTTCTTCGTGACTGCTGGCAGCGTTCAGGTTCCGGTTGCTGCCATAATTCCAGAGTCCTCCATGAAACGCGTCACTGCCGGTCCTGCTGGTAATGCTGAACTGTCCACCTGCTGCACTGCCGTACTCGGCATCGAAATGATTGGCTAAGACCGTGAATTCATGTACCGCGTCCTGGATTACCTCAAAGGAAGATACCGAGGTTATGGGATCCGTATTGTTGATTCCGTCGATCGTGAAATTGTTTTGACGGCCACGCAACCCGCCGACAGAGCCTCCATTTCCTGAGGTACCACTCAGTTGCGAAGTGGTGTGAGCCGTATAAATTCCAAGATTCTGGGCTGAGCCGAGCCGATTGGCCGCAAACATTGTGGGAATACTGCTAATCGTTCGAGGGTCAAAAGTGCTTGAAGTCTGCGAACTATGAAGGTCTAGCAGTTCTGCCCCCCAGACACTTCGATGGAAGTTTCCGTGCCGGGGCGTAGAACGGCATTCACTTCGCTCACCTGGGCTGAACGCACCTGGATATGGTCGCGGCGATAGATGGAGAAATTTGGCGCCTGAATTGTGACCGTGTACTGTCCGGCGATCAGGTTCGGAATGTGAAACCTTCCGATGGGGCCCGAAGAAAATTTGCGGGTCCACCCTGTCTCTTCACTCCGGACAATGATATGGGCGTTCGCGATGGCGGCGCCGTCCGGGTCAGAGATGGAGCCCTGGAGCATGCCGTCGAAGCGCTGGCAAGCGCCACTTCCTGTAAGCAAGATGACGAGAATAGACACGATGAAGATGTGGCGCATGTAAGAACCCGAAAGACCCGGATCGGAAACGAAATGCGGTCAACAGTAGGCATGATCGAGGCCGATTGCAATTGTTTTGCAGGATTTGGTCTATTTCCAGCAATACTGCAACAAAAGTGCTGAAAGTGCCAGTTTGCCTGAATTAGTCTGCCGGTGGCTACCCAGAGCACTCATTTCATCCCCTTGGATCGCGCAGCTTGGCGCAACTGTTGCATTGGTACTTTGC